>DASPGQ010000345.1 GCA_035620555.1 Vicinamibacteria bacterium | reverse complement strand
AGGTACTCCGCGAGTTGCGGGCTTTGGGCTACATCCCCTGATCCCGCGCAAAGCTACCACGGGCAAGGGTTTCTCGGAAAGGGAGTTTCGTGTTAACCTTGACACAATCCCTCGGGCTGTAGTACGAATACCGCGCTTTTTCGCACGCGCCCGATGTCGTCACGTAAGTCATCATCAACCAGTCAATTAATAACGCTACTATTTCGCTCAAAATCATCCAATAGGGTCCGGAATAATGAAACGTTCGTTTACTCTGATTTGGGTTCCGCACGGTGGAGAACGATTCCGTAAGCTGCGCCTTTCGTCGGCGCTCCTCAAGACGCTTGGCGTCCTGTCTCTCGCCGGCGTTCTGATTGCCGGCGTACTGGTTACCCACTACGCTGCTTTTTACCGTGAGCTCGGCGAGCTTCGTGCGCTGCGCCTGGCTAATGCGGAGCTGGAGCAACGTACCCGCGAGTACGAGATCTCGGTCGAGGACCTCAACGGGCAAGTCTCGTCTTTGCAGGATTTCGTCCGGAAGCTGTCGGTGATGGCTGGTCTCGAGGACACCCTGCAACAACAAGGTGGAGAAGAGGGCGTGGGAGGCCCCCACGACCTGGATTACACCGCCACTTCCGGCGCTTATGCTCAAGTAAAGGGCGAGCTCGTCCGGATGCAGGGCGAGCTGACCGATCTCGAGGAAAAGAGTCGAGTCCTCGAGCGTTTCTATGAGCGAAACACGCTCATGCTGGCCTCCACACCCTCGATCTGGCCGGCCCGAGGCTACTTCTCCTCCACGTTTGGATATCGAAAGGATCCGTTCACCGGCGATCGTGAGATGCATTACGGCATCGACATCTCGACTTCGACCGGCCGTCCCGTAGTCGCGGCGGCCGACGGCGTGGTGATTCAAGCGGGGCGGCGTGGGACCTACGGCAATATCGTGGTCATCGACCACAAGTTCGGGACGATGACCCGCTACGCCCACCTCTCGCGCTTCGCGGTGAATGCGGGCAAGCGCGTCAAGCGAGGCGATGTCGTGGGCTACGTGGGCAGCACCGGACGAAGCCGCGCGCCACACCTCCACTACGAAGTCTGGGTGAACGACAGACCGGTCCACCCGCTGGATTATATTTTGGAATACTATCGCTCTTTCGATTTGCAGAACCGGCCGCTTACGAGCACCGCGACCGGTCCGTGAGATCGGCCCCGCCGTAACCACGAGCCGAGCTGCATCCTTCGGCTATCCCGGCCCCCTTGCCGACCGGGACAGTGACTGCTAGACTGGCGTATTTCGATGGCATGTCGGTAGTCAACACCATCCTCACCAAGATCGTCGGCAGTCGATCCGAGCGCGAGCTCAAGCGCATGGCCCCGATCGTCGATGCCGTCAACCAGAGGGAGCCGGCGATGAAGTCGGCCTCGGACGAGGCTCTGGCGGCGAAGACGGCGGAGTTTCGAGGCCGAGTCGAAAGAGGGGAAAACCTCGAGAGTCTGATTCCCGAGGTCTTCGCCGTCGCCCGCGAAGCGAGCCGGCGCGTGCTGGAGATGCGTCATTTCGACGTCCAGCTCATCGGCGGAATGGTCCTCCATCAGGGAAAGATCGCCGAGATGAAGACGGGCGAGGGCAAGACGCTCGTCGCCACTTTGGCGGTCTATCTGAACTCGCTTTCGGGCAAGGGGGTTCACGTCGTTACCGTCAACGATTACCTCGCCCGCAGGGACGCGGAGTGGATGGGAAGGCTCTACAAGTTTCTCGGCCTCACCGTCGGCGTCATCCAGCACGACATGACCGACACCCAGAGGCAGGAAGCCTACCGCACCGACGTGACCTACGGGACGAACAACGAGCTCGGGTTCGACTATCTCCGCGACAATATGAAGTTCGACCCGTCGCTCTTCGTCCACCGGCTGTACCCGAAGATCGCTAAAGACGCCGACGGCAAGGACGTCGAGAAGCTCTTCCATTTTGGAATCGTGGACGAGGTGGACTCCATCCTCATCGACGAGGCCCGGACGCCGCTCATCATCAGCGGCCCCGCGGAGGAATCGACCGATCTCTATTACAAGATCGATCGGATCATTCCGCGTCTGCGTCGCGATTTCGATTTTACCGTCGACGAGAAGACCCGCACGGTAACTCTGACCGAGGAAGGCGTCCCCAGCGTCGAAAAGCTGCTCGCCATCGACAATCTCTACGAGCCGGCGCAGATGCACATCCTCCATCATGTGTACCAGGCGCTCAGGGCCCACACCCTTTACA
>DASPGQ010000344.1 GCA_035620555.1 Vicinamibacteria bacterium | reverse complement strand
GACGTGCGGTCGTCGATCTGGGCCACCACGTAACCCTGCTGAACGAGGAATTGATGAAACAAATACCGGCTGCCGGCCCAGGAGTCCCGGATGGTCGGCACTCCTGGCATGCCATAGACATAGACGACCAGAGGGTATTTCTTCCCCGGCTCGAGCCTCCGCGGTTTCATGAGAAGAAGACCGATTTTTGCTCCATCGGGTGTATCGAGAAGCCGCCACTCCGGCTTTACGAGATCCAGCTCATCGAGCGATCGCGGCTCGTGAAAAGCGTGCTCGCCGTTCCCGCTCACCCGTCGGAGAGTAGTTCCGCCGGGGTCGGTCATCGAGGAGAACTCGTCGAGATAGCTCTCGAAGCTCGGGTCCAGGTCGATGTCGTGCGTGCCGATCCCATCGGTGAGCCTCTCGAGATTGGAGCCGTCGAGATTCACCCGATAGAAGTCTTTGCCGATGGGGTTGTCGCGGTTCGCCGTAAAGTAGACGACCCCGTTCGCCTCGTCGAGCCCGGCGATGGAATCGACCTGCCAATCCCCTTTCGTGAGCGGAGAAGCCAGTTTTCCGTCGCGGTAGAGATAGATATGTCGGAACCCCGTGCGCTCCGACGTCCAGAGGAAGGCACTGCCCGATTCGAAGTAGCTCAGGTCGTCGCTCACGTTGATCCAGTAGGGACTCTCCTCCACGAGAATCGATCGGGACCGGCCGGTCACGGGATCGACCTCGATGAGCTCGAGCCGTTCCTGATCGCGATCGAGCAGCTGGACGGAGAGCCGGTCTGCATCGACCCAGTCGACGCGAGGGATGTACTCGTCGGCGCGGTCGATCCAAACGGTGCGGGCCGTGGCGACGTCGACGATGCCGACGCGCACTCTCGGGTTGGGATCGCCCGGCTTGGGATAGCGTTGCAGATCGACCGTGGCCTGGCGCGAAACTTCCTCGGTGATGGGATAGGTCGGAACCAGCGTCTCGTCGAGCTCGAGATAGGCAATGCGCCGGGAATCGGGCGACCAGGAATAGCCGGTCCGGACATCGAGCTCCTCGGGATAGACCCAGTCGAGCTCCCCGTGGAGGACGTTCTCGCTGCCTCCGAACGTCAGCCGGCGCTCGGGGGCCCCCTCTGCGGAGACGACCCAGAGGTCGTGCTCGTACAGGAAAGCGATCGACCGTCCGTCAGGAGAGAACTTGGGATCGAGAACTGGCGTCTTGTCCGGGGCCAGGCGCCTCGTCTTCTGCGTTCGAACGTCGTGGACGAGAATCTGTCCCGAACTGGTAAAGAGCAGCGACTCGCCCACGGGAGCCCAGTGATAGTCGGGGACCTGGAAGCGGGTCCTCCGAGTGCGCTCGCGCTCGTCGGTCGTGGCCTCCGTGGCAGAAGGCGCCATCGCCCGAAGCTCGTCGGAGCCAACGAGAACGTGCTTCTCACCAGTGGTCGTATCGAAGAGCCACAGGTCGCGCCCGGACTCACCCGCCGACAGGAAGTAGCTCAGGTTCCCATCGGGCGTCCATCTCACCTCGGATGGAGAAGGAACCGAAAGCTCGTCGCCAAAGATCGCTTCGATGCTCAGAGCTCCTTGCTCGGTCTGGAGAGAAGCCAGAAAGACGAGAATCGCGAGGGACGGCATGGGTCGGGACCTCCGAGGAATCCTCCGATGCGGAATGCTGGGACGAGCTCAGAACATCCCCAACTGGAGCTTTGCGGCTTCGGTCATCTTCTCCGGCGTCCAGATCGGCTCCCAGACGACGCTTACCTTGACCGATTTGACTCCCTCGAGGGTGCCGACTTTGGTCTCCACCTCGGGAGGCAAGGATCCCGCTGCGGGGCAGGCCGGTGAGGTCAGGGTCATGTCGATGGACACGTCACCTTCGTCGTTCACCTGCACGTCGTAGATCAGGCCAAGCTCGTAGATATCGACCGGGATCTCGGGGTCGTAGCAGGTCTTGAGCACTTCGACGATTCGCTCCTGGAGACTCGGGTCTTTCGACTCGTTCGCTTCTTGCATCGTCTACTCCGTAGAGACCGCCTCTTCTTTGCGCGAAAGCGCTGCACGCATCGTGTGCCAGGCGAGAGTCGCGCATTTCACCCGAACCGGATAATCGCGCACGCCGGCGAAAACGGCAAGCTTTCCCAGAGTTTCGTCCTCTGTCTTCCCGGTGACGAGATCGTGAAAGGCCGAGAAAATCGTCTGCGCCTCCTCTTCGGTCTTTTCCTTGAGTATCTCGGACATCATGGAGGCGGAAGCCGTCGAGATGGCGCAGCCGGCGCCTCTAAAGCCCACGTCGCGGATGACGCCCTCGTCGACGACGAGGTACAAGCTGAGTCGGTCGCCGCAAAGCGGGTTTTCGCCCTTCGCGCTGTGGGTGGCCTCGGTGATCTCGTGGAAGTTTCTCGGGTTCTTGCTGTGGTCGAGAATCACTTCCTGATAGAGCTCGCGCAGAGCGGGATCGACGCTCACGCGAAAACCTCCCGGACCAGCCGGAGCCCCGCGACCAGACGATCGATGTCGTCGCGGTTGTTGTAGAGCGCGAGCGACGCCCGAGCCGTCGCCGGAACGCCGAAGCGATCCATTACCGGCTGGGCGCAGTGATGCCCGGTCCGCACCGCGATGCCCTCCTGATCGAGGATGGTGCCAACGTCGTGGGCGTGCACTCCCTCGACGACGAACGACAGTACGCTCGCTTTGTGTCTGGCCTCACCGATGAGCCGAAGCCCGGGCAGCTCTTTCAGGGCCGCCGTTCCGTAGTCGAGCAGCTCCTCCTCGTAGGCCCCGACCGCCTCCAGCCCGATCGTGTCGAGATAGTCGATGGTCGCCGCCAGGCCCACGACGCCGGCGATGTTCGGAGTTCCTGCTTCGAAGCGGAAAGGAAGCCGGTTGTAGGTCGTTTTTTCGAAGCTCACCGAGCTGATCATGTCACCTCCGCCCTGATAGGGCGGCATCTTCTCCAGGAGCGCTTCCCTGCCGTAGAGAACGCCGACTCCTGACGGACCAAACATCTTGTGGGCCGAGAGCGTGTAGAAATCACATCCGAGCGACTGAACGTCGACGCGAAGATGCGGCGCCGCCTGGGCGCCGTCGATCAGCACGGGGATGCCTCTCTCATGGGCCAGCTCGACGACTTCCCGAACGGGGTTGATGGTCCCGAGCGCGTTCGACACGTGTGCCATGGCCAGGATCTTGGTCCGGGGACCGAGAAGGCGCCGGAGAGCGTCCATGTCCAGGTCGCCCCGGTCGTCGATGGGAACCACCTTCAGATGGGCTTTTTTCTCGCCGCAGAGCATTTGCCAGGGCACGATGTTCGAATGGTGCTCCATGTGGGTGATGAGCACCTCGTCGCCCTCGGCGACGTTGACCCTGCCCCAGGTCTGGGCGACCAGGTTGATGCCCTCGGTCGTGCCCCGAACGAATATGATCTCCCTCTCGGAGGCCGCACGAACGAACCGCTGGACCTTGAGGCGAGCGTTCTCGAAGGCGCGCGTGGCGCGCTCGGAGAGCTCGTGGACGCCACGATGGATGTTCGAATAGTCGTGCGAATAGAAGGCGGAGACCGCATCGATGACCTGTCGCGGTTTCTGGGCGCTGGCGGCGCTATCGAGATAGACGAGAGGCTTTCCCTTGACGCTCTGGCGGAGCGCGGGAAAGTCGGCCCTCACCCGTTCCACGTCGAAAGCACCGCGGACGCTCCGCATCGCTACCTCAGACATCACGCCACCTCCGGAAGAACGAGCGAGTTCACCGCCTGTCGCAGAGTGTCGATCTGAATTCGCTCGGTCACGTCGGCCAGGAAACCGCGCGTCAGTATATGCCGCGCATCCGAGAGCTCGATCCCGCGCGATCTCAGATAAAAGAGCGCGTCGGCATCGAGCTGGCCGATGGTCGCCCCATGGGCGCACTTCACGTCGTCGGCGTTTATCTCGAGACGCGGGTTCGTGTTCACGAGCGCGTTTCGTGAAAGCAGCAGGTTCTTGTTCGATTGCTGCGCGTTCGTTTTCTGGGCCTTGGGCCGCACCACGATGCGGCCATCGAAGACGCCGGTGGACTCCTGGTCGAGCACGCCTTTGTAGAGCTCGCGGCTCGTGCACCGCGGAGCGCGATGGTCGATCAATGTGTGGTGGTCGACGTGCTGGGTCCCCCTGACCGAATACAGGCCGTTCAAGCTCGTATCCGATCCCTCGCCCTCGAGAATGACCCGGATGTCGTGCCGCGCGAGACGAGCCCCGAGCGAGATCGAATGATCGCGGAGCACGGCGTCTCTGGTCTCGAGGACCGACAAGCTTCCGATGTGAAAGGCGGCTGCACCTTCGCGCTGGAGCTTGTAGTGGTCCAAGACGGCTCCTTCTCCGAGCACGATATGGGTCACGGCATTAGTCCAATAGACCGATTCATCCGAGCCGACATAGCTCTCCACGATTCGAAGCTCGCTCCGGGCCCCGGCGAAGATCGCGTTGAACGGATGGCTCATCGTGCTCGTCTCCGTGGAGAGGAACACGAGGTGAACCGGTTTCTCGACCACGGTGCCGGGGGCGACATGGATGAAGGCACCGTCGGTGAACAACGCGCGGTTCAGATCGGCGAAGACCGTCCCGTCGCCCCCCTCGCGAGACAAAACCGGCCGGACCGCGTCGGCGTCGTCTTCGATAACCCGAGCGAGGCTTCGGATCTGGATGCCCTCCGGGAGCCCCGAGACCGAGCTCAGTTCTTCGGAGAACCGGCCGTTCAAGAAGACCACCTCGTGGCAGCTCGACCCATCGAGCCGGTAGCCCGCTCCGGTAACCGCACCCTCCGCGTGACGGCCGGGGAGGCGGAACTTCCGGGAAGCGAGGCCGCGCAAGCTCGTGAAGCGCCAATCCTCCTCGCTCGTTCGGGGAAAGCCGCGGTCGAGAAAACGTTCGAGCGCTCCCGCCCGCGCGCGGGCGAGCCACGATGGCTCGCTCCCCAAAGTGCGCTCGTCGAAGGCAACCCGATAGCCGTCGAGCTCGTCAGCCATCTCAGCCGACCTTCGCCTCGAACAGAGCGTACCCTTCTTCGTCGAGCCTCGTCGCGAGCTCCTTGCCGCCCGACTCCACGATGCGACCGTCGACGAGGACGTGTACGAAATCGGGCACGATGTAGTTCAGAAGCCTCTGATAGTGGGTGATCACGAGCATGGAGCGCGCCGGGCTCCTCAGGGAGTTCACGCCCGAAGCGACGGTCTTGAGGGCGTCGATGTCGAGGCCCGAGTCGGTCTCGTCGAGGATGGCGAATCGAGGCTCGATCACCGCCATCTGAAAGATCTCGTTGCGCTTCTTCTCTCCGCCGGAAAAACCTTCGTTCACCGGCCGGTTGACCAGATCTTCCTCCATGCCAACGAGCTTGACCTTCTCGCGCACCAACGCAAGGAAGTCCATGGCGTCGAGCTCGGGCTGACCCCGGTGTTTGCGGATCGAGTTGACCGCCGCCTTGAGAAAATAGGTGTTGTTCACTCCGGGGATCTCCACGGGGTACTGAAATGCCAGGAAGATTCCTTCGCGGGCGCGCTCCTCGGGCGACATCGAGAGCAGGTCCCTTCCGTGGTAGCGCACTTCGCCTTCGGTGACCTCGTAGGACTCTCGTCCCGCGAGCAGTTGCGAGAGCGTGCTCTTGCCCGAGCCGTTCGGGCCCATGATGGCGTGCACTTCACCCGGGCGAATCGTGAGGTCGATGCCGTGCAAGATCGTTCGACCCTCGACTTTCGCGTGCAAGTTTCGGATCTCGATCATCGGGGTCTCAGCCAACGCTTCCCTCCAGACTGATGCCGAGAAGCTTCTGCGCTTCGACGGCGAACTCCATGGGAAGCTCGCGAAGGACTTCGCGGGCGAACCCATTCACGATCATCGACACGGCATCTTCGGTCGAAATGCCCCGCTGGTTGCAGTAGAAGAGCTGATCCTCTCCGATCTTCGAAGTCGTAGCCTCGTGCTCCATCTGGGCGGTCGGGTTCTTTACCTCTATGTAAGGAAAGGTGTGGGCGCCGCACTCGTCTCCGATGAGGAGCGAATCGCACTGCGAGTAGTTCCTCGACCCTTCCGCGCTCGGCATCACTTTGACCTGGCCACGGTAAGTGTTCTGGCCGTGCCCCGCGGAAATGCCCTTGGAAATGATCGTGCTTCTCGTGTTCTTGCCGATGTGGATCATCTTGGTGCCGGTATCCGCCTGTTGATAATTGTTGGTCAGAGCGACCGAGTAGAACTCGCCAATCGAGTCGTCGCCCAGAAGGACGCAGCTCGGATACTTCCAGGTGATGGCCGAGCCCGTCTCCACCTGAGTCCAGGAGATCTTGGAGCCTCGGCCCTTGCACTTGCCGCGCTTGGTAACGAAGTTGTAGATGCCGCCCTTTCCGTTCTCGTCGCCGGGATACCAGTTCTGCACCGTCGAGTACTTGATCTGGGCGTCGTCGAGGGCTACGAGCTCCACGACCGCCGCATGGAGCTGGTTCTCGTCGCGCATCGGCGCGGTGCAGCCCTCGAGGTAGCTCACGTAGCTTCCTTTCTCGGCCACGATGAGCGTACGCTCGAACTGACCCGTCTCCGATGCGTTGATGCGGAAATAGGTCGAAAGCTCCATCGGACAGCGCACTCCCTCGGGAACGTAGACGAACGATCCGTCGCTGAAGACCGCCGAATTGAGCGTGGCGAAGAAGTTGTCGGTGTAGGGCACCACGCTACCCAGATACCGGCGTACCAGCTCGGGGTGCTCCTTCACGGCCTCGGAAAAGCTGCAGAACACGATGCCGAGCTCGGCGAGCTTGCCTTTGAAGGTCGTGGCCACCGAGACACTGTCGAACACGGCGTCGACCGCCACCCCCGCCAGGCGCCCCTGTTCCTGGAGAGAGATTCCGAGCTTTTCGTAGGTTCGCCTGAGCTCGGGGTCGACTTCGTCCAGGCTCTTCGGCCGTACCTTCTGTTTGGGAGCCGAGTAGTATCGGATATCCTGGTAATCGATCGGCGGATGGTGAACGTTCGCCCAGGTGGGCTCCTTCATCGTGAGCCAGTGCCGGTAGGCGGCGAGCCTCCATTCCAGGAGCCACTCGGGTTCTTCCTTCTTCTCGGAGATGGTGCGAACGATCTGCTCGCCGAGCCCTTTCGGGACCGTATCGGCGTCGATCGCGGTGACGAACCCGTAGGCGTACTCCTTCTTGACGAGCTCCTTGATGTTCTGAATCGATGTCATTTCGTTGCTCCGTATCCCGACCTTTCTTGCCTCAATGTTGAATCACTGGAAGCTGGACCTCCGGGTCGGCCCCCCGATAGATGTAGTCCTGCGCGCATAGGTCGGCGATCGTGACCCTCTTCAAGGTGCGCAGCACCTCGTCGCCCAATCGCTGAAGCGGGCTCTTGACGTTGCACGTATCGAACTGCTCGCACGTGCCCAGATCGCTGATGCACTGTGTAATCGTGAGCGGCCCGTCGATGGCCTCGATCACGCGGACGACGTCGATGCGCGAGGCCGCCGTCTTGAGGCTATAGCCACCCTTGATGCCCTGATGCGATTCCACGATCCCCTCCCGTGCGAGCCGTTGAAGGACCTTGGCCAGCAGATCGGGAGGAAGCCCGTAGCCGCTCGCGATCTCTCGGGCGCTCAACGAGCTGCCCGAGTCTTGCCTCGCCAGGTGCATGAGAGCGATGAGCGCGTAGTCGACTTTCTTCGATAGTTTCAGCATCGTTCTAATTGCGACCAATTTGGTCGGACTTATGATATACCGCGCACCCGGCCCTGTCAAACCCCTAAACTCTGTAGTGTTAAGTACATATGAAAATAGGAGCGATCCGGTCGGCTTTTGAGGATTTATGGGGACTGTGGTAGGCTAGCGAGCGCCCCGATGAAGGTGGAAGCTGGTTTCGCGGTTTCGCTAGCTTTGACCGGACTCGCGTTCGCCCAGCCGTCGATTGCTCCCCCTCCGGAGACGACGCTTCTCTCCGGTTCCCCACTTCACGTCCCGCTCGACGGGTCCGATCCGAGCGGTGGCCCTCTCCGCTATACCGTGACGACGAGCGACCCCGCACTCGTCGAAGCGCGTATCCTCGAGGGCAATCGGAGTCTTCGCATCGCCGTCGCCAACTACGGCACGATGCTGTTCGAGCTGTTCGACCAGCGCGTTCCCCGGGTCACGAACCGAATCGCCGAGCTCGCCAACAGTGGCTTCTATGACGGCGTGGTTTTCCATCGGGTGATCGACGGCTTCGTCATCCAGGGAGGGGATCCAACCGGCACCGGTGGCGGCGGGTCGAGTCTCGGGACCTTCGACGATCAATTCCACGTGGAGCTCCAGCACAATCGAACGGGGCTCTTGTCGATGGCCAAGGCCGGCGACGACACGAACGACTCTCAGTTCTTCGTCACCGAGGGTGCCCAGCGACATCTCGATTTCAATCATTCCATCTTCGGCGTCCTCGTCGAGGGCGAAGACGTCCGGGAGCGGATCAGTGGAGCGGCCGTAGACGCGAGCGACCGGCCGATCGAGGCCGTCGTGATGCAGCAGGTGCGAACCACGACGGACGATGAAAATGCGATCCTGTTGCTCAGGGCTCCGGAAGGCTCGACCGGGGCCGTCGACGTGACTGTTACCGTCGTCAACGGCCGGGGGCAGGAATCGCGAGTCACCTTCCGTGTCGACGTTCAGGCCGACAGCATAAACAGCCCGCCGTTTCTGGCGGACATCCCCGAGCTTTCCACCACCGTGGACACGCCCATCACCTATCAACTGCAAGCGATCGACGTGGAGGGGAATCCGGCGAATTTTCTGGATCAGGTTGGCCTGAACGTGAACGGTCTTCCGGTTCCGGTCAT
>DASPGQ010000343.1 GCA_035620555.1 Vicinamibacteria bacterium | reverse complement strand
CCGACACGCCCACGCCGTGGAGGCCGGCCGAGAATTTGTACGTGTCGCTGTCGAACTTGCCGCCGGCGTGGAGCTGAGTCATCACGACCTCGGCGGCCGGTTTTCCCGTCTTCTTCTCGACGTCCACGGGGATGCCCCGTCCGTTGTCGGCTACGGTGACGCTATTGTCGACGTGGATTGTCACGTCGACTTCGGTACAAAAACCCGAAGACGCCTCGTCGACGCTGTTGTCGACCACCTCGAACACGAGGTGATTCAGCCCCGCGGGTCCGGTCGAGCCGATGTACATCGCGGGACGCATCCGAACTCCTTCGAGTCCCTCGAGGACGCGGATCCGATCGGCGGTATAGTCGTTGCGCCGGTTTGGCACGATTTGATCTAGTGGTTCTTCCATAGTTCTTAACGATCTTCCTCTTGCCGCGCGACCGGGTCACGGTCCCACACGAGCGAGCGCGCTCGCTGCACGGACAAAGCGTCGTCGATAGTCAGCTCTCAGAGCCTCATCGGCATGACGACGTAACAGTAGTCCCCTTCGCTTTCGCCCGCTGGGCGAAGCAGTCCCTGAGAGGCATCGTCCTTCAGCTCGAATCGAATTTCCGGGGACGACGACGCGCTCAGGAAATCGAGCAGATATTGCCCATTGAAACCGATCTGCAACGGTTCACCGTCGTAGCCAGCCTCCACCGTCTCGCTCGCTTCACCCATTTCCGGGTTCTGCGAAGAAACCTCTACCCGGCCGGCTTCGATGGCAAATCGCACGGCCCGGGAGCGTTCGTTGGCCAACAGAGACACGCGACGGATGGCTCCCGCAAGCTCCTCTCGAGCACAGGAGACACGCTTCTCGTTGCTCTGGGGGATGACTTTGTCATAAGCGGGAAACTGATCGTCGACCCGCTTCGACACCAACAACCGCTCACCTATTCTGAAGAATAAATGATTGTCGCTCTGGGCGAACTCGACGGGTCCGTCCTGCTCGGCGAGAATCTTAACCAGCTCCAGAAGTGTCTTCTTGGGAATGATGACGCTGACGTTCGTCGCCCCGCTCGGTTCTCTGCGCTCTTTGGCGATGAACGCGAGACGATGTCCGTCGGTGGCAATCATGCGCAATTGCCTTTCGGTGAGCTCGAGCTTGGCGCCGTTGAGAAAGTAACGGTTGTCGTCGGATGTGATCGCAAAACTGGTCTTGCTAATCAACTCTGCTAGAACCTCCCCCGGAATCGCAGTGAAACCCGATGACGGGGGATCGGGCAAGGAGGGAAATTCCGTTTTGGCGAGGCCCACCATCTTGAAATAGGCACGGCCCGAAGAGATGGAGGCCCAGTTGTTTTCCATCGCCTCGACGTTGACGTCCGAATCAGAGACGGCGCGAACGATCTCGTACAGCTTCTTGGCCGACAAAGTGAGCGCACCCGGCTTGACGACCTCACCATCCAGACGGCAGCGCAAGCCAACATCGAGATCGGTGGCCGCCAGTGTCAGACCGGTGGACTCGACCTCGATGAGGACATTGGCCAAAATCGGAATCGTATTTTTCCGCTCGACGATACCTTGAATGAGTGCGAGCTCTCGGGCCAAGTCCTCTTTCCTGGCGGTGAACTCCATTGAGTGTTCCTTTCAATCAATAGGTCTTCTTATATAGATGAAGAGATACCTTTAGTAATTATATCAAGAAGGGCCTGTTGAGAAAAGGAAAGAGGGGGTGTAAGGTATTGATAATTAGATATTTAAACCAGTGGATTTAGTGTTGATAAGCCCGTTGGTACAGTGTGGGCCCTGGTTGAAAAAAGAGGCGCGCTCGTAATGACACCGGTTGGCGAAGGCTTGTCAACAGGATTTTGCGGTGTAAATGTGGATGCTCGTATTGGTGAAGCAAGCGTCAGCGAAAGGAATCGAGCAAGCTTTGAATTGTACGGTCGAACTCGGGGTCCGTACTTCGAAGGAGGTCGACCTTCCGCACCGAGTGAATGACGGTGGAATGGTGTTTGCCGCCGAAGGCCTTGCCAATATCGGGAAGGCTGGATTTGGTGAGGGATTTGGCGAGATACATGGCGATCTGACGTGGAAGAGCGACGGATTTGGCATTGTTACGGGCTTTGAGGTCCGCGATTCGGATGCGGTAGTGGTGGGCGACCACCTTTTGAATGGAGTCGAGAGTGATGTGTCGCTCGTCGCCCGGTAAGAGGTCGCGCAAGACCTCGCGAGCCAAGGAGATGTCGATCGCGCCTCCGGTGAGAGACGAGTAGGCGATCAGGCGGATCAACGAGCCTTCGAGCTCGCGGATATTGGACTTGATTCGAGAGGCGATAAAGATCGCGACGTCGTCGGGAAGGAAAATTCCCTCGGCGTCCGCTTTCTTTCGGAGGATGGCGATCTTGGTCTCGAGATCCGGAGGCTGGATATCGGCGGCGAGCCCCCACTCGAAGCGGGATCGGAGTCTTTCTTCGAGTGTTGGGATCTCCCGCGGCGGCGAATCGCTGGTGAGCACGATTTGCTTTTGCGAGTCGTAAAGCGCATTGAATGTGTGGAAGAACTCTTCCTGGGTTCGCTCTTTTCCAGCGATGAACTGGATATCGTCGACGAGGAGCACGTCGTAGGATCTGTGTCTCTCGCGAAAGTCGAGGATGCGGTCGTAGCGAATGGCGTTTATGAGCTCGTTCATGAACTTGTCGGCGGAAATGTAGAGGAGCTCGAGCGAGGGGTTGTGGTCGATGATACGGTGGCCGATAGCGTGCAACAGGTGGGTCTTCCCGAGGCCGACGCCGCCGTAAATGAACAGGGGATTGTAGGCGCGGGAGGGCGTCTCGGCGACGGCTTGGGCGGCGGCGTTGGCGAATTGGTTACTGTTGCCGACGACGTAGGTGTCAAAGCGATACTTGGGGTTCAGAGGTGGAGGTGTGCTCGGTGAATTGGAATCCGGAGGCGGGCGCCGCAGTGAAGAGTCGTCTTTGGACTCCTGAGGCTCGGTGGATTCGGTCTCGAATACGACTTCCAGATCGGGTCGGTGAAGCTCATTGAGGGACTCGTGAATGACGCCAACGTAGTGTTTGTTGAGCCATTCACGGAATTGGTTGTTGGGAACCTGAACGTTGACGGTACTTCCGGTCTCGAGCAGGAGCTTCGTAGGACGGAACCACGTATTGAAGCTGTGCCGGTTGACTTTGGACTCGATGCGCTGCAGGACTTCTTCCCAGAGATTCATCGGTAAACAGCTGTAAGTAAGTCGCAAGTAAAGGGTTGGAGGGATTTGATCCACGGTGTGCGGAAAACCAACAAGAGGGCTTTCCACAGATTTTTCAACAGTTGTGGAAAAAAGGTCATACGAGGGACCCCATCCCCGTTTTGATTTGACTCCGAGTTTTTTTTAATCGACCGGACGAGGGCGGTAATCTAGCACAAGGTCTGGGGACGGACAAGAAAAATAACGGGCGAGTGACGGAAAATTTGACGGTTGACAGTACAGAGTGCTGCCGCTAAGATCGCTCGTTTCCCCTAGCATGGGAGTGCGTAGATGGTAGGGTTCGAAAGCGGGACGGGAGAGCCCGAATGAAGAGAACGTTTCAGCCAAATCGACGGCGCAGAAAGAAGACGCACGGTTTCCGCGTACGAATGCGTACGAATGGTGGGCGGTCGGTCCTTTCGCGACGTCGGCGCAAGGGGCGCCGCCGCCTTGCCGTGTGAGACGGAGAGAGAGGCGAGAGGGCAAGCGGCTAAAGCGACGGAAGGAGTTCGAGCTGGCCTATCGCGAAGGAAGGCGCGTGGTGAGCCCTTTCTTCGTGGCGTTCGTGCGAGCTACGGAGCTGGGGTCGTTGCGATTGGGTGTGGTCGCTAGCCGACGAGTCGGTGGCTCGGTGGCACGAAATCGAGCGAAGCGACTTCTGCGTGAGGCTTTCCGAAGGAGTAATCGAGCGCCGATTGTGTCGGCGGACGTGGTTCTTGTCGCGCGGCAGGCAATCGGTGAGGCGCGCTGCGCCGAGGTGGAACGGGCGTGCGCTCGGGGTTTGGGGCATATTCTAGAGAGATTGGCGCGGTCGAACGAAGCGCCCGGGGGACGTTGGTGACTCTCTTGGAGCGGATTGATCGGAGATGGGCGGCCCGCGGGGTAGTGGCGGGGATTCGGCTGTATCAAGTGAGCCTCGCTTGGTTGTTTCGAGGAGCGTGCCGATTCTATCCATCATGTTCCGAGTACGCTGTCGAGGCCGTGGGAAAACACGGAGCGTTTAGAGGTGCGCGACTCGCGTCGGCACGACTCCTGCGTTGCCACCCTTTCAGCCCCGGGGGTGTGGATCCCGTCCCCTGAGGGATAAGTTTCTGGAATGGAAAAGCGCCTGCTTCTGTTCTTCGCACTAACGTTTCTCATCGTATCCCTCTGGTATCGAGTCTTCCCGCCAGATGTGCCGCGAGAGGTCGTGGGACCAGCGCCGGCCGTCGCGTCCGAGTCGCCGGTGGCGGACTTGGACTCGAGCGATCGTCCCGACGTTTCGAAATCCCAAGAAGGGGTGACGTCGGGGGATGTGGCGCCTGAGGTCTCCGCGAAGGTCGAGGAGAGTATCGTCGTCGAGACCGACGTGCTTCGACTCGAGTTCTCGAATCGGGGCGGTCATCTGGTGAGTGCGAGGCTTCGGCAGTACGAGGATGCCGAAGGGGAGCCTCACGAGCTCGTGGCCATCGAGGCCGCGGCAGAGAGCGGGCTGTATCCGCTCGACGTTCGGCTCGACGACTCGACTCGGACGGAGGCCGCACGCCGGGGCCTTTACCGTGTCGAAGGGCCGCGGAGAGTCGAGCTTCGCGGCAAGCAGAGTGCTGAGGTGAGCTTCGAGTGGGCCGACGGGAGGGGATTCAGGGTTCGGAAGGCGATTCGAGTTTCGGGCGATCGATACGATCTGGACGTGACGGTATCCGTTACCGAGCAAGGCGAGCCCCTGGCGAAGGAAGTGTTGTTTGGACCTGGCCTGGGCCGGCAAGCGAACCAGAGCCGTTACATGGACGTCGAAAAAGGCGTCGTGGCGTCGCGTGGGGAGGTGGCCCTGTTTGCCGCCGGAGATGTCGAGGAGGGAGAGGGGCGCGGCGTGAGCGTTTCCGCCGTGGGCGTTGCGTCGCACTACTTCGCGGCCCTGATGCTTCCGGACGACGATGGACTGTACGGGTCCCGACTGGAGAAGATGAACGTCCCGTTTAGTGAGGGCGCGGAGCGCACGGTAATCACGGCAGCCCTCGAGGCGCCGCGGGGTCCGGCCTCGTTCCAGCTTTTTCTCGGCCCGAAGAAGTTGGAGCTGCTCGAGGCGATGCGACCCGGACTGTCGGAGATTATCGAGTTTGGCTGGATGCGATACCCGGCGTTGTTGCTGCGCACCGCGTTGATGAAGATCCACGAGATCGTCGGGAACTACGGTTGGGCGATCGTGCTTCTTACCGTGGTCATCAACATCGTCCTGGTGCCACTCAAGCACTACAGCTTTGTGTCGATGCGACGGATGCAAAAGTTGGCGCCCCAAATCCAGCGCATTCGCGACCGGTACCGAAAAGTGAAGCCCACGGACCCCCGATATCAACAGATGAACCAGGAAATCATGGGTCTGTACAAGGAGCACAAGGTGAATCCGGTCTCCGGATGCCTTCCGATGATCCTGATGATCCCATTCTTTTTCGCCTTCTACGGTCTTTTGAGGGTGTCGATCGAGCTCCGCCACGCGCCGTTCGCGGGGTGGATTCAAGACCTGTCCGTGCACGATCCTTTGTTCGTCTTGCCTATTTTGATGGGCGTGAGCCAGGTGGCAATCCAGAAAATGACGCCGCAAACGACCGCGGACCCGATGCAAGCGAAGATCATGTCGTTCATGCCCATCATGTTCACGTTCATACTCGCTTGGGCTCCTGCCGGGCTGGTTCTCTATTGGTTCTCGAACAACCTCGTTTCCATGGGCCAGCAAGTTCTTACCAACCGCTATCTCCAGAGGCGGGATACCGACGGGGACTCGCCCCAAGGCTCGCGGAAGCGTAAGGCGAAGAAGAAGGAGTAGGCGTGTCGACGGAAGCTATGGATAGCGACGAAGGAAATTCTTTGTCGGGGGAGGTCCAGGAGTTCACGTCGCGAATGGTCGCGTGTCTCGACTGGGACCTCGCGGTCTCCGTTTCCGGCGGGGAGGGGGACGACAACGACACGGTGCACGTGGAGCTTTCGGGAGAGGATCGTGAGATCGTGGTTCGGAATCGGGCCGAGATCCTGGAAGTGATTCAGTATCTTCTCAATCGAATCTTCGCCCGCCAGCTCGGAGACGGCCGCGTCATCGTCGATTGCGACGGATTCCGGGCGCGCAAGGAGGCCGAGTTGATTGAGATTGCGAACCGAGTCTCCGAGCGAGTTCGGCTTACGGGAAGGAAGGAAGAGCTCGGGTTGATGAACCCTTACGAACGCCGGATCGTTCACCTCGCCCTAGCGGAGAAGCAAGGGGTTCGCACCGAGAGCGCGGGTGACGGGCTCATGAAGCGTGTCGTCATCCACCCGGCGTAACGCACCAGCGGAATGCGGGTGAGGCGAAAAGGGAAGCTGAATCGGTGGTTTCGAGAGGTTGGTACCGAAGGATTCCCGGCGGGGTGGATGGAGCGCGCCGAGGCCCTCGATGACCTGTTGGAGAAATGGTCGGCCCGCATCTCGCTGAGCGGTCTGAGCGGGGAAGAGCAAAGAGCGCAACGCTATTTCGCCGAAGCCTTCGCGGCAAGGAAGTACGTTCCTTTGACCGGGACGGCGCTCGATATCGGCTCGGGGGCCGGAAGCCCCGCGCTTCCGCTCGCAATTGTGACTCCGGAGCTGGAATGGGTTCTGTTGGAGTCGAGAAGGCTGAAGGCTGGTTTCCTTCGGGAGGCCGTTCGATTGCTTTGCCTCGAGAACGTTCGGGTGGAGACGGGACGCTTCGACGATTCTTGGGTGGGTGGTGGGTACGACATCGTGACGACTCGAGGGGTCAAACTCAGGGGAGAGATGTTGGACAATGTCGAGTCGCGGCTCGCGAGTGGGGGTAGGCACCTCTGGTTCAGCAGCGAAAGTATCCTGAAAGACGCGGCGCGCCGGTTGGAGGAGCGGCCGGCGCTCCGGGTCGAGGGACCCATGCGACTTCTCCCGGCCGGTAACGTGAAGAGCGGCTGGCTGCTGGTCTGTGAGCGGGTCCCGGAGCCGGGATGTTTCACGTGAAACATTCTCCCCTGTGGTATGCTCTGCGCCTTCGCACCCCGATCTAACACGGAAAAATGGCCCACACGGTCGCGATCGCCAATCAAAAAGGCGGTGTCGGCAAGACGACCACCGCAATCAGTGTGAGCTCATCGGTTGCTGTAGCGGAGAAAAAGGCCCTCGTGGTCGACATGGATCCGCAGGCGAATCTGACGTCCGGCCTCGGCATGGAGCCGGCGGCGAGCCGGCCGACCGTGTACCGTGGACTCATCCAAGGGACTCCCGCCCAGGAGATTATTCGGGACACGCAGCTCGAGACGCTGAAGTTGATGCCGTCGGAGAGGAATCTTACCGGTGCGGAGCTCGAGCTCGTCGACCAGCCCCGGAGAGAATACCGCCTCAGGGAGCTTCTCGCTCCGGTCGCGCCCGCGTTCGACTACGTGTTCATCGACTGCCCACCCTCACTCGGCCTCCTGACTCTCAACGCCCTGGTCGCGGCAGACTCGGTGCTGATACCGCTGCAATGTGAGTTCTTTGCGCTCGCCGGCGTCACCGAGCTCTTGTCGACGGTGGAGCGTGTCCGGTCGGCCTTCAATCCGGACCTGCGCATCGAGGGCATCGTCTTCACGATGGTAGACGAGCGAACGAACCTGACGAATCAGGTCATGGAGGACGTCCGAGACAATTTTCCCGGTGTCGTCTTCACGACTGTGATTCCGCGAAACATTCGTCTCGCCGAGGCGCCATCATTCGGCAAACCGATCCTGCTCTATGACATCCGCTCGAAGGGTGCCGAGGCCTATCTGTCGTTGACCCGGGAGATCCTCTCGCATGAAGCGCAAAGCGTTGGGTAAGGGTCTCGCCGCGCTGCTGCCGGACACCGCCTCTCCCGGCGACGGCGGGCAGCTCGCCCAGGTTGCCGTGGAGCTCATCGACCCCAATCCAAACCAGCCACGGCAGCACATCGATGCGCAAAAACTCGAAGAGCTCGCGCACTCGATGACTCAGCAAGGGGTGGTTCAGCCGCTCGTGGTTCGGCGCACCGGCGCCCGTTATCAAATCATCGCGGGAGAGAGGCGGTGGCGGGCAGCCCAGAAAGCGGGGCTTGCGACGCTGCCGGTGCTCGTCCGGGAAGTATCCGACGCCGAAGCCCTCGAGGTCGCCCTCGTCGAGAACATCCAGCGCGAGGAGCTCAATCCGATCGAGGAGGCGTCGGCCTACCGCCGCCTAATCTCCGAGCTCGGGTACTCTCAGGAGCAGGTCGCCAACCGCGTGGGGAAGGATCGGTCGACGGTGGCCAATCTGTTACGCCTGCTACGTCTTCCCCGAGAGATTCGGATGCTCATCGGCGAGCAAAAACTGTCCCCAGGCCACGCGCGACCTCTGCTTGCGCTCACGTCTCCCGACACCCAAGTGGCCATCGCCAAGGAGATCGTCGATCGCGGACTGAGCGTTCGCGACGTGGAGCGTCGAGTCAGCGCCGCCGGCAAGGCCATGGCTGGTGCCGGCGCCCGTAAGCAGAGCCAGGATGCCAACACCCGGGACGCCGAGAAGCGGCTCGAGCAGGCGCTCGGCACCAAGGTGCGAATCGTTCGCCAGGGCAAGCGCGGGCGAGTCGAGATAGACTTCCACACCGAAGACCAGCTTCAGCGCCTTTACGACGGGCTGCTCGCGGCGGCTCCTTCGCTGCGGACGGGTCGCGGCAGCAAGGGCTGAGCCCAGGTCCTCGGAAAAAACATCAACAGAAAGGACCCAAGCCAGCGTGAAACGAAAAGGCGAGCCAGGAGGGGACTTGTCAGGGTTCCTCGACAAAGGGACGGAGTTCCACGGCGATTTGACTTTTCAAGACACTCTCAGCATCTACGGGAAGTTCGAAGGGACGATTCGTTCGGGTGGGCTCCTCGTGGTGGGCGAGTCGGCGGAGGTGAACGCCCAGATCGAGGTGGCCAGAATCTCGGTGAGAGGCCGACTCAAGGGTAGTGTCCGGGCGACCGAACGGGTCGAGCTCCACGAGCCGGCGCGATGCGAGTGCAGTTTCGACACGAAGGTTCTCGTCGTCAGCGAAGGGGCGCAGTTCGACGGACAGTGCACCATGCAGGGCGCGCGAAGCGCTCCCCGGGACGTCGCGTCTGACAAAGTGAAGCGGTTTGTCCCTTCAGAATGAAGATAACAAGAGTCCGCTTCGCATCGGGGGTGGGTTGGCACGTTGACGGATCTTCGAATCGCGTGATATATTTTAGAGCTTCGTGCGTATCCATCCGATTTTCAGAGCAACCCATTGATTTCCGTCGACGCGACCGCCTTCGTCATCCTCGCGCTCGTGCTCGCGCTGGTATTCGTATTGAAGAATCAGTTCTTCGAACCGCTCGCTCGTACGATGGAAGAGCGCGAAACTCGCATCGAGCGCGCGGCCACGGCATGGGGCGACGCCGAGCGCACGATCGAACAGGCGCGCGCCCGCGTGGCCTCGGCGGTGCAAGAGGCGCGAGCCGAAGGTTACGCCCTCCTCGAAAGCGAACGCCGAGCCGCGCAGCAGAAAGCCCGCACCGAGCTCGAGGCGGGAAGGACGCGAGCGAGCGAGCAGATCGAAGACGCACGGCTTCGGCTGGAGTCGGAGACCGATCGAGCGGTTCGGCAACTCGAGCATGATGCCGACGCGTTGGCGCGTCAGATAGCAGGGCGGATCCTCGGAAGAGAGATCGCGTGAGACTTGCGCTCGCTGTGGCCGTAGCGGTTCTCGTACCGGTGAGCCCGCTCTGGGCGGCAGAGGGCGGCGAGCTCCCGCGCATCGTCAACTTCACCATCCTGGCCGTGATCCTCGCGCTCGTGCTCCGCAAGCCAATCGCCGGCTTCCTCGAGGCGAAGACCGAACAGATCCGCTCCTCGCTCGAGGAAGCGAAGGTAAAGCAGAAGCGTGCCGACAGCGAGCGTCTGAAGGCAGACGAGCTCCTCGCCCGACTCGAGGCA
>DASPGQ010000342.1 GCA_035620555.1 Vicinamibacteria bacterium | reverse complement strand
CTGGGTTCCTTTGGCCGGTGGTGGTAGTCGATGAGTCGCTCGCATCGGTAGACGAGCTCGCGCATGCTGAACGGTTTCAAGAGGTAGTCGTCGCTGCCCGAGCACAGAGAATCGAGCCGGTCTTCGGGGGCGGCGCCTCCGGTGAGGATCAGGAACGGTGCCGCGGAGAAAGCTGCATGGGTCTTGAAGGCGCGCACCAGGTCCAGTCCGGAAGCTGGCCCGGGAAGCTCGGCTTCGCAGACGATGAGGTCGGGGCGCCGTCCTTCGGCGCTCGTGACCGCCGCGCCAAAGTCGGTCGCTTCGAACACCTCGAGCTCGCTGCGTCCAAGAAAGTCCCGCAAAATTCGGCGCAACACGGCGTTGGGCTCGATGAGTAGAACGCGGTAACGTGACATGGAAGACTCGGCACCACCTCTGGAATGCGATGGGTCTGCGGGAAGATTCATTGTAGGGACAGCCTCGACGACCTGTCAAACTCGAGTTTCTCCTTGAAGCGCCAAGAAATCGAATGCTATCCTGTTGTAAGCAGAGCCGTCTTCCCAGAAGGATGTCTCGACCCCGCTGCGCGCCGTTTCGAGCTGTATAGGCCAGGAGACGACGGTGGAAGAAAGTCAATGCGCCATGCCCAATAGAAAACCAATAGGGGAGCGGAAATCTCCGGCGAACGACGGTCACTCGATCGATGATTGAAAGCTACGGTGAGAGCCACGTGGGCCTGCGCCGCAGGCTGAACGAGGATAGTCTGTTGCTGGACGACGATCTTGGCCTTTTCGTCGTGGCCGACGGAATGGGAGGCCACAACGCCGGCGAGATCGCGTCCCGTATCGCGGTCGAGACCGTGGCGAACTTCGTCCTGCGCTCCCGGGAGGAAGAAGAAATCACCTGGCCCTATGGAGTCGACCCGAAGCTGTCGTGGAACGCCAACCGGATCCTCACGTCGGTGATGCTCGCCAACAAACGCGTGTGGAAAGAAGCGGACAAGCGGCAGGATTATACGGGAATGGGAACTACCATCACCGCCGCCCTGCTGGACGACGAGGCCTTCTACCTGGTGAGCGCCGGTGACTCCCGCGCTTACCGCCTCCGCAACGGGGTCTTCGAGCAATTGACCGTGGACGATTCGTGGGTGCAGGCCGCGGTCGACGAGGGTGTGCTCCTCGCCGAAGAGGCGCACGGCCATCCCATGAAGAACATCATCACCAAGGCGATCGGCGCCAAAGAGAACATCGATCTTGCAGTCCAGGAACACCCGGTCCAGGACAACGATCTGTTTCTGCTCTGCTCGGACGGGCTCCACGGCATGGTTCCTGGAGAACGCTTGTCCGAGATGGTGCGAAACGGAAACGGAACCCTTCCCCGCTTGATCGAGAGGCTGATTGGCGCCGCGAACGACAACGGCGGCAGAGACAACGTGACCGCTCTCGCGGTTCGATATCGTCGTTCGTAGCCGCGCTACCGCCCTCTTCGCCCACCAGGGGCATGATAAGCTCGTTGCGACATGAGCGCCTCCTCCCGAATCATCGACAAGAAGAACCAGTTCATATTCCCCTCGGTGGCAACCTATTATTCGAAGCCGATGCCACTCGTACGCGGCGAAGGAAAGTACGTGTACGACGCCGACGGGAGGCAGTACCTCGACTTTTTTGGGGGCATCGTCACCATCAGCGTCGGGCATTGCCATCCCCACGTCAACCAGGCCATCAAGGAGCAGGTCGATACTTTGCAGCACGTCTCGACCCTCTTTCCCAACGAGCCCATGGTAGCCGTCGCCGAGAAGCTCGCCGCGATCACTCCGGGGAAGCTCCAGAAGAGTTTCTTCACCAACTCCGGAACCGAGGCCAACGAGACCGCGATCCTTCTCGCCCAGCTCTACACCGGACGGCAGGAGATCGTTGCCCTTCGGCATGGCTACAGCGGTCGAAGTCTCCTGGCGATGGCGGCCACGGGGCAGAGCGCCTGGCGGCTCGGTGGAACCCAGATCGCGGGTCTCAAGCACGTCGCCAACGCCTACTGCTACCGCTGCCCCTACGGCCTAACGTACCCCAGCTGCGACCTGCATTGTGCCCGTGACGTGGAAGCGGTGATCCAGACGACGACCTCCGGCAAGATCGCTGGTTTCATTGCCGAGCCCATTCAGGGGGTCGGAGGCTTCATCACTCCTCCTCCGGAGTACTTTCCCATCGTCGTCGACATCGTTCGCAAGTACGGAGGTGTTTTCATTTGCGACGAGGTCCAAACCGGATGGGGACGGACGGGCGATTTCTGGTGTGGTATCGAGCATTGGGGGGTCGAGCCCGAGATCATGACTTTCGCGAAGGGGATGGCGAACGGGACTCCGGTCGGCGCGACGATTGCGACCGCGGCAATCGCCGATAGCCTCACCGGCAGCACCATCTCGACGTTCGGCGGGAACCCGGTGACGATGGCTGCAACCCGTGCGGTAATCGAAGTCATCGAGAAGGAGAATCTCCGGGAGAACGCCCGGAATGTGGGTAGCTATTTGAAGGACGGGCTCGAATCTCTCGCTCGCGAGCACACCGTAATCGGGGACGTTCGCGGCATGGGCCTCTTGCTCGCCATCGAGCTGGTCGAGGATCGTACGACCAAGGCGCCGGCCGCGGCAAAGACCGCGCGCTTTCTCGAGAACGCGCGCAATGCGGGGTTGATCCTGGGCAAGGGTGGACTCCACGGAAACGTGATTCGAATCTCGCCGCCGCTCAATATTACGAGGGCCGACGTGGACGACGCCGTCGCCATGATGGATCGGGCGCTTTCTGATGGGTGAGCCGCCGCTTTCCGGCCTCACCGTTCTGGATTTTTCGCGGATATTGGCGGGGCCCTATTGCACGATGCTTCTCGGCGATCTCGGCGCCGAAGTACTCAAGATCGAGCCCCCATCCGGTGACGACTGCCGCCATTGGGGCCCGCCCTTCGTCGGCGGCGAGAGCGCCTATTTTCTCGCGGTCAACCGGAACAAGCGTAGTCTGTGTCTCGATCTCAAGAGAGAGGAAGGCAGGGCTCTGGTCCAGCGCCTCTTGTCGAGCACGGACGTGCTGGTAGAGAACTTCCGCCCGGGCACGATGGACCGGCTCGGCTTGGGATACGAGCAACTCTGCGACCGCCACCCTCGCCTCGTCTACTGTTCCATCTCGGGTTACGGACAGACCGGCCCGCACCGCGAGCGGCCCGGCTACGATGCCGTGATGCAGGGCGAGGGCGGGTGGATGGCGCTCACCGGTGAGCCCGAAGGGATGCCGATGAAGGTCGGAGTTTCCCTTGCGGACATCTTTACTGGAATGATGGCGAGCGAGGGGATACTCGCCGCTTTGTTCAATCGGGAGCGCACCGGCCGAGGGGAGCGCATCGACATCGCCTTGTTCGACAGCGTCATGGCGACGCTGTGCTACCAGGCTCAGGGCTACTTGATGACCGGGGAGCTGCCCAAGCGACTCGGAAACCGTCATTCCTCGCTCACGCCGTACGAGACCTTCCCCACGGCCGATGGCCACGTCATCGTGGGGGTGGGAAACGACACCTTGTGGAAGCGATTCTGCGTCGCCGTGGACTGCCCCGAGCTCGACGTCCCGGAGCTCGAGCACAACGCGTCGCGAGTCGCGCGGCGCGAGGAGCTCTCGGTACGTCTGGAGTCCCTTTTCCTCTCGAAGACGACCGACGAGTGGATTGATCTCATTGGGCGCGCCGGCATTCCCGTTGGACGCGTGCGGAACGTGGCCGAAGTCTTCGAGAGCCCCCAGGTCGCGGATCGAAAGATGCGCATCGAGGTCGAGCATTCCAAGCTGGGTCGATTGCCGCTCACCGGCAATCCCATCAAGCTCGGGCGGTCGGGGGAGCGTAAGCACGAAGCACCCCCGGTGCTCGGGGAGGACACGGTCAACGTGCTGCGAGAACGGCTGGGCTTGGATGACGAAGCGTTGAAAGGACTGCGCGAACGCGGCGTTTTCGGCCCTGAGTTTTAGTGAACGTGGGTAGCGTCTCGGGAGCCGAGCGTTTCGATCGCGACGGGCTCCGCGATCGCCATTCCCTGAGCGAAATCGACGCCGATCTGTCGCAATTTTTCGACGATGTCGTTGGTTTCGGCCCACTCCGCGATCGTTCTCTTCCCCATGACGTGCGCCATGTCGTTGATGGATCGCACTATGGCGAAATCCGTCTCGTCTTTTACCATCCCCTTGACGAAGAGGCCGTCGATCTTCAGAAAGTCGACCGGAAGCGTCTTCAAGTAGGCGAACGAGGAGAGCCCGGAGCCGAAATCGTCGAGTGAGAAGCGGCATCCGAGGCGCCTCAAGGTCTGCAGGAACTTTCTCGCCCGGCTCAAGTTCGTGACCGCCGCCGTCTCGGTGATCTCGAAGCAGATTTTCTTCGCGCTGACCCGAGCGCTCTTGATCTCCCTCACGACGAAATCGAGGAAGCGTGCGTCCCCGAGGGAGTGACCCGATAGGTTGATCACGCAGAGCTTGAGTCCTCTCGTGTGCTGGCGGTGACTCGAAAGCCATCCGAGCGCAGTGCGGATTACCCATCGGTCGACGGACGGCATCAATCCGTAGCGCTCGGCCACGGGCATGAAGGCGCCCGGGGGGATGGCTCCTTCCTCCAGGTCGTCGAGCCTCAAAAGAAACTCGTAGTAGCTTCCCCCGTTGTCGTCGCCGAGGGGTGCAATCGACTGATAGTACAGAGCGAATCGGTCGTTCTCCAGAGCGTCCTTGATGCGCATCGCCCAACCGGTTTCGCGGTGGCGGGTCGCCATCTCCAGGTCGTCGGGCTCGAAGACATGGATGCGATTTCGCCCGGTGTCTTTGGCCGCGTAGCACGCGGCATCTGCCTGGTTCAAGGTCTCGGCCAGTCCTTCGCTCGTTTCGGTGATCGGAACGACGCCGACGCTTGCTCCGGTCACGAAGCTGCTCGTGTCCCATACGAACTGGAAGTCCTGGATCGTCTCGTGCATGTTGTGCGCGATGCGAAGCGCCCGCTTGAGGGGGCAATTCTCCAGTAGTACGGCGAACTCGTCTCCGCCGACCCGGGCCACCGTGTCCCGCTTCCGGACGGCGCTGCGGAGAAGCTCGGCGATCTGCCTCAAGAGCTCGTCGCCCGCGGTATGACCACAGGTGTCGTTCACGACCTTGAACTCATCGAGATCCAGGTAGAGCAGCACGTGCTCCGAGCGCATTTCCCGCGCGCTAGCGATGACTCGCTCGAGCCTCGCTTCGAACTCGCGCCGGTTCACGAGCCCGGTGAGGCCGTCGTGGGTCGCCTCATAGGACAGGACGCGGGCTCGGCGTCGGGACTGCGTGACATCATAGAAAACGATTACCGCTCCGGTGATTCTCCCATCGCGATCCCGGATCGGGGAGGCGGAATCCTGGATCGCGAGCCGAGTGCCGTTGCGGCAGACGAGGGCGGAGTTCTCCGCCAACCCGGTGTTCACCCCGGTCTCGAGACATCGGGTGACGGGATCGGGCGCTGGCTCTTCCGTGGACTCGTCCACGATTCGGTAGATCTCGCCGATCGATCGGCCCTTCGCCTCGATGGTCGTCCAACCGGTGTAACGCTCTGCGGCAGGGTTCAGATATTCGACGAGTCCCTCCGCGTCGGTGGTGATGACCGCATCGGCGATCGAGGACAACGTGATCTCGGCCCTCTCCTTCTCTCGGAACATGGCGGCCTCGGCTCGCTCACGCTCTTCGACCTTCTGCTCCAGCTCCCGCTGCGCCTGCAGCAGTCCGGAAGTCATCCGAGCGAATACCCGGCTCAGGACACCGACTTCGTCGGCGGAAGACCCGACAGCGGTTGCTTCCGTCTCTCCAGAATCGATTCGTTTCGCGGCGTCGGTGAGCGCCACGATGGGCCGCGTCAGGGCGCGCGACAAGGCGACACAGACCAGTCCCACGATCGTCGACGTTGCCAGAAGGGTGGCAAGGAACAGCCTTCCGAGCTGAGTGATTGGCCGAAACGCTTCGGCCTCGTCCATTTTCACAACCAGACCCCAGCCCGCATCGCTGATGTAATCCCCGGCGGCCAGCACGGGCACCCCACGGTAGTCCAGGCCCCGCGGGAGGAGCCCTTTGCTGCCGGATATCGCTTCTTGGACCGGACTGTCCTTTGGCACCTGGCGCTTCAGCGCCGCCCCGGCGTCGAACCGCAACGGCGCGATATAAACCGAGACTCCGTCGCCGGTCCTCGCCGCGAGCAGGGTCTCACCAGTCTCTCCCAGGCCAGCGTAGTCGCGCACCGAATCGATCACGGGTGTGAAATCGGCTTCCATGAGGAGGGTGCCCAGCGTTTCACCGTCGTGCTCCAACGAGCCCGAAAGGTGCGCGGTCACGCTTTCGTTCTCGCCGAGCGACAGACGCAACGGGCCGCTACGTACGTCGAACGAGGCCATGGGTTGACCGGTTCGCTGCGGATCGGTCGATGCCAGGACCGTGCCGCTCCGGTCCGCGACGTGAATGTGGCGGACCGTAGAAACCGAGGACCGGGCATCCTCGAGAATGCGCTCGAGCTCATGACGCATTTCCGGAATTCT
>DASPGQ010000341.1 GCA_035620555.1 Vicinamibacteria bacterium | reverse complement strand
TCGAGACGAAGTCCGAAACGACTGGATCGGTGCGATTCGTGCTCTGGATAGCCTGACCGGTGAGCTGAAGTGGGAGTTTCCCATCGAGCCGTCGGCCGCGGGGCTCCTCTCGACCGCCGGCGGGCTCGTTTTCGGCGGGACCCGGAGCGGTTATCTGTTCGCTCTCGACGATACGACGGGCGAAGAGCTCTGGCACTTCTACGCCGGCCGCACCGTCCACGCCTCCCCAATCACCTACCTGTCCGACGGACGGCAAAGGGTGACCGTGGCGGTGGGAAGCAGCATCTTCACCTTCGCGCTTCCCGAATAGTCACCTCGGGAGAGGCTTTTGCGGGTCTTGCGAACCCTCGCTAGACTTCGCGACGATGCGGACAAATCGCCTCGCGCTTTACGCCATCATCGGCGCGAGCCTCGTTCTGAACGTCACCGCCGTCTGGTGGGGCCTGCCGTCCCTCCATGGCTGGGCCCCCGACGAGCTCCAGCCGTCCGTCATCTTATCGGGCATCGAGGTGAGGTTCTCCGGGGACTGGCACCAGCCGGCCTATCCCCCACTGTCCTATTACGTGCTCGCACTCGCCTACCTTCCCGCCCTGGCGTTGGATTTCGCCGATCCGCGAAACGTCGAGCACGCGACGCTCCTGATCGCCATCGGGAGGGCGATCTCGCTCGGGATGGGTGTCGGAATCTTGCTCGTGGTCCACGCTCTGGGAAGAGAGCTCCTCGATTCCACCGCGGCGCTCTTCGCCGCTGCGATCGCGGCGCTCAACGTTCCCTTCGTCTACTATGCCAAGACGGCCAACCTGGACGTTCCCGCTGCGTTCTGGGTTCTGCTGTCTCTCTATTTCTTCGTTCGCGCGATGCGCACCGAGGCCATTCGGGATTTCCTCGCTTTCGCCGCGACCGCGGTTCTGGCGATGCTGACGAAAGATCAGGCCTTCGCCTTTTACGTTCTCCCCCTGGCCTACTTCTTCTATCGCCGGTATCGCGAGAACCGGCGCATCCTCGACCGGCCCGTCGTGCTCTCGTTCGCGCTCGCTCTCGGCTTGTTCCTGGGACTCCATAACATCTTCTTCAACTTCGAGGGATTCATCCACCACTTCCAGGAGATCCTCTGGGCGCGTAGGCACTACGGAGCATTCCCCAGCGGGGTGGGTGCCCAGTTCGCAATTCTGTCGCAGACTTTCAAGCACATCACATTCTCCCTGGGTTGGCCTCTGACGATCGCCAGTCTCTTGGGGGCCGGTCTGGCCATTCAGCGGCGGTCGCGGGCCATCTGGCTTCTCCTCGCCGCCGTTTCTTATTACGGCTTCTTCATCGCCCCGGTGCTGAGCACCTGGCTCCGGTATGCTCTTCCTCTCGGGTTTCTCCTCGCTCCCTTTGGCGGGCTCCTGATTTCCGTGGTTTGGCGCCGGGGCGCCGGATATCGGATCGCCATCGGAGTCGTCTTCGCCTTCTCGCTTGCCCGGGCGGCTTCGGTCGACTTCTTGCTGCTTCAAGACTCGCGCTACACCGCAGAGGCGTGGCTCCACCAGCAGGTGAAACCGGCCGAAGTCGTTGGCTACATGGGCCCGGAGTACTATCTTCCACGGCTTCACCCCTTCCGCGCGAAACGGCTCCGGCCCACTCCCTCGGTTCTCTCCCGCTCGAGTCCCGACTATCTCGTCGTGAATGCCGACTTCACCGAGCGATTCGAGACGGGTTCCCGCGAGAGAGTGCTGTTCGAGGAACTGAGCGCGGGGCGCGCTGGCTATGCTCTCGTCTTCGAGCACCGGACCGAGCCAAGTTGGGTCTTGCTCGATTTCGACGGCATCCTCGGCAACATCGGCAAGCTCAACCCTCTCATTCGCGTCTATCAACGCGCGGAATGAGCTACACACACGCCTCGCTGTGAATCGCGGCGAGATCGCCGCAGTCGTACTCCGCCCAAATCAAGTCGTCGAGTGATCGACGTATCAGATCGTCATAACCCGGCAGCACACGCTTTTCGATCGCCTCGAGCGCCTCGTGGCGGGCTCTCGTTCTCACGCGGCGGGAGTACAGCGCGCAACAGTCCTTGTAGGGCTCGATGGAGATCTCGTAGGTCCCGATGCGCCGGGCGAGATCCATGATCTGCTGTTTGTCGAGGCCCACCAGCGGCCTCAAGACCAGGGCTTCGATGGCCTTGCTGCTGGCGACGATGTTCTCCATCGTTTGCGAGGCGACTTGCGCGAGGCTGTCGCCGGTACCGAGGGCGTCGGAACCGATGCGGCGGGCAAGCTCCTCCGCGGCCCGGAAGAGAAACCGTCGGAACAGAACCGGCTCGTAGCCGGTATTGCCTCCTCGGAGCGCCAAGTCGAAATGAGTGTATGGAACGACGAAGAGGCGGGAGCGCAAGGTGGTGCGACTCAGTTGTTTCGCGATCCGGGAGACTACCGAGTCGTGCAGCTCGACTTCCGTCACGTGCGACGCACTCATGTGAAACCAATCGATGCGGGCGCCCCGGCGGGCGAGAAGAAACGAGGCCACCGGCGAGTCGATTCCTCCCGACAGCAAGCTCAGAACCCGCCCGCTCACTCCCACCGGAAGACCGCCGACGCCCTTCAGCCGCTCGTGGTAGACGAAGGCGGCTTCTCGGTAGATATCGACGTAGAAGGTACGGTGAGGCCGGGAAAGATCGACGCGGTCCCAGCTCGTGCGCTCGCGGATGGCGTCCCCGAGGAGAACCTCCATCTGGGACGACGTGAGCGGAAACCGCTTGTCTACGCGGTGGACCCGAACGGCAAAGCTCCTGTCATCTTCGTAACACTCGCTCGCGCTCGCGACCATGGCATCTTCGATGAGCGAGCGTTCTGGAGGAAGCCGCAGAGCGGCGGCCAACGAATCGACGCCGGCAACGCGCTCCAGAATGCCGAGGGCCTTTTCCAGCTCGGGTCCGAACACCGTTCCCGCATCGACGTCGAGCCTCGCACGGGCGTTCTTGACCGGCCAGGAAATGCCCGCGTGGTCGAGGTAGTGCTGGACGTTTTCCCGAAGGAGCGACCAGAATTCGCTCTGGTTCCGGCGCTTCAAGGTGATTTCCGGGGACCGGAGCAAAATATTGACCGGTGAAGGCATAAAACTAGCTTACCAATTCGGCGATTCTATGAGAGAATACCCGCCGTCGCCGGGGGAGCTCCGGCTGTTGGTTTGGGGGGCCACGATTGCGTGGGACAGATGGGGGGATCTCCGGCGACGCCCCCGGTTTCTTCGAGCTCTGTCACGCGCGATAGCGCTCTTCCCCTCCGACGAACGTTGCCAGGACACGCAGGTCAGCCAGCTCCTCTGGAGGAGTCTCGAGAGGGTCTCGATCGAGGAGCACCAAATCCGCCCATTTACCCGGCTCGAGGCTGCCCCGGTCAGAAGCGTCGCCGCTCGCTTTCGCGCTCCCCATCGTATAAGCATCGATCCCCTCTTTTGCGGTAATCGACTCCTGCGGTGCGATGATCGTTCCCTCCACATCGCGTCGTGTCACCGCTGCTCGGATCCCGAGGAGTGGATTGTCGTCAGGAACGACGGGGGCATCCGATCCCAACGCGACCACGAGCCCTGCCCGAAGCATGGAGCGGATGGGGTAGAGACGATTCAGATACTCCTCACCGAGGTAGCGACGAAAATTTGGCCCGAGGTCATGAATGAACACCGACTGGGGAGCGACGGCGACGCCGAGGCGTCGCGCCCGGGCGATCTGAGAATCATCCGGAAGCCCGAAATGTTCCACCCGGTGACCCGGCCGCCCGAGCCGTTCGTAGGCGTCGAGGACAGTATCGATGGCGGCATCACCGATTGCATGGCAGCAAACGCGTAAACCCGCCTCCTGGGCCTCGAGCGCGAGGGCGAGGAGCTCGTCGGTCCGAGCTCGAAGAAGTCCATGAGTCGGCTCGTGGCGGTACGTACCCCTCAAGGCCGCGGTGGCACCCGACAGTCCTCCGTCGGCGAATAACTTCACCGAGTCGACCCGGAGAAAATCCGACACGAAACGTTCGGGAAGCGGAAGGGGTTTGACTTCCTCGTCCGCCAGTCGCATCGCCATGACGTTGGCGCGCAGGCGAAGCTCTCCGGCACGCTCGAGCTCCCGGTAGGCGCTAACCAGATCGGGGTAAGCACCCGCTTCGGTCGCGCTGGTGATGCCCTTGGACAGTTGCCCGGCCTGAGCCGCACGAATCATCTCGGCATACTCGGCCGGCGTCGGTTCGGGAAGGACGGCCTTCACGAAGCCCATCGCCGTCTCCTGGAGAAGCCCGGTGGGCTCTCCCGACGCATCACGAACGATCGTGCCACCCGGGGGATCGGAGGTGTCGCGGGTGACGCCGGCAATCTCGAGCCCTCGAGAGCTGGCCACGAGCATGTGGCCGCAGGTTCGGGTCAACGCGATGGGCCTTCGGGAAACGGCTTCGTCGAGATCCCGCCGAGTCGGTTGGCGACCTTCGCTCAATCGGGCCTCGTTGTAGCCCCGGCCCAAGAGCCATTGACCGGGGGAGAGCTCACGGTCGCGACGACGCAGCATCGCGGCGAGCTCCGGCAGACTCCCAATCGACCTCAAATCGAGAATACTCGTCAAGAGCTGACCGATCTTCCACACGTGGACGTGCGAATCGTTGAAGCCAGGTAGCAGCGTTCCTCCTTCGAGATCGAGCCTCACGGTCTCGGGACCGACGAGCCCCTCCAGCTCGTCTCGCGATCCAACTGCATGGATTCGCCCGCCCTTCACCGCGAGCGCCTCGGCAGTCGGCCGGTTTTCATCCTGGGTGAGCAGCTTGCCGTTGAAGAAGAACGAGTCCAGCATGAGCTTCAGCTGCGAGCGGCAATCGACTCCTCGAGGACGTCGAGACCCTCTTGGAGGACGGCATCGTCCGCGACCAGAGGGGGCATCAACCGGATGCAGTTGCTGTAGAGACCGGCCCGTATCAGGACCAAACCGCTCGCCACGGCGCGCTTGATGATGGAGAGCGTCTCCTCGGGCGCGGGCTGCCTCGTTTCGCGATCGCGCACGAACTCTACGAGCCTCATCGGGCCCAGCCCGCGTACGTCACCCACCAGGGGGAAGCGATCGTACCATTGGGCGAGACGGCTCTCGATGAGCTTACCTATCTCGCAGGCCCGAGCGAGGAAGTCCGGGCGGCGAATCGCTTCCACGGCCTCGAGGGCGGCAACGCAGCCGAGCGGACTCCCCCCGTACGTTCCCCCAACCCCTCCGAAATGCGCCGCGTCCATGACCTCGGCCCTGCCCGTCACCGCGCTGATTGGCATGCCGGCCCCGAGCGATTTTGCCATGGTGATCAGATCGGGTGCGATACCGTAATGCTCGATTGCGAAGAGCTTTCCCGTGCGGCCCATACCGCATTGGATCTCGTCGGCGATCAAGAGCATGCCGTGCTCGTCGCACAAGGCTCGGATACGCTCGAGGAAACGCGCGGGAAGGGGGATGAATCCCGCCTCTCCCTGGACGGGCTCTATCAGGACCGCGGCGACGGCGGACGGGTCGACCTGAGCGACGAGGCCGTTCTCGAGCTGAGCGATGCAGGTGCTCACGTAGTCTTCTGCGCCCATCGACTGTGGCCGGCGGTACAGATTGGGTGCCGGAAGCCGATAGATCTCGGGCGCGAACGGCCCGAAGCCTTTCTTGAAGAGGGCGTACTTGCTCGTGAGGCTCATGGTGAGAAGCGTCCGGCCGTGATAGGCCCCCTCGAACACGATGATGGCCGGTCGTTTCGTGTAAGCGCGAGCGAGCTTCACGGCGTTCTCGACCGCCTCGGCTCCGCTGTTCGAGAGCAGGGTCTTCTTCTCGAAATCGCCCGGCGTGATGGAGTTGAGGAGCTCGGCGAGCCGCACGTAGGGCTCGTACGTTCCTACCAGAGCACACATGTGGATGAGCTTCTCCGCCTGCACCGAGACCGCCTGGACTACCGATTTCGGACAGTGGCCCACCGCCAGCATGCCGATTCCACCGGCAAAGTCGATGAGCGTATTCCCGTCGACGTCTCGAACCAGGGCCCCGTTCGCGCTCTCGACGACCACATCGGTGGCTCGGCCCAACCCCCCCGACACCGCCTTCGCCCTCCTCGCGAGCCATTCTTTCGCCTTGGGACCCGGAATCTCCGTCTTCAGAACGATGCTGCTCATCTTGAATGGACCTCCTTGTCGGCCGCGAGAACGAGGAGCACACCATAGTTGTCACATGCTGGATCATGAAGGTAGTCGGAAACGAGGCCCAGCGGCTCGAAACCGATTCTCATCTGGGCCGAGATAGTCGGGTCGGTCAGCTGCCCTCTTAGAAGAGCCTGGTAGTAGGCCTCGGCGCTCATCGTTCCCTTCAGATCCCCATAGCCCCGCAACATGCCCACGGTTACCTGCCCCTTGAGACCCAGGCGTTTCACGGTGTCGTGTCGCGCGGCGTAGAGCCCCCGGGCGATTCCCCGTCGGCGATAGGCGGGATCGGTGCCGATGTCCGCGCCATAGAGCCAGTCTCCCTCGGGATCGTGCGACGTGAGCCATCCGCCTTGAATCATGTCGGCGAACGTATGCTGGGGGTGATCGAAATCGAAGAGAGTACGGATCGTCGTCGTCATTCCCACGACACGCTTCCCATCGAGAGCCACGAACTGCCCCTCGGGGAAAATCTCGACGTGCTTGCGGTAGTGGGCTTCCTTGAAGCGTTCCGAGTCGTCCAGGGTTGGAAAAACGAGAAGCTGGAGCTGCTCGAGAGCACGCGCGTGTCGCGGAAGGGTGGAGCAAATCACGATGCCGCTTTCCAGGCGTTTCTCGTAGCTCATCGAAGAGTGCTTCCGGTCTAGAGTGCTCAATGCCGTGGCGGGACCCGTAATCGATCGTGCCGCCACGGCTCGGGCTGCTTACGGCGCGGCGAGCGCGCCGGGCTCGCTCCGCTCGCGCAGGCTGGATTGTACTTTTTCATCAGCCTGCCTAGACTTCTCGCGAGAGTCGATAAGCCTGGCGCGCATACTCGCTTACCATCCGCTCGGTGTTGAAGAAACTACCGTTCAGGGCGATGGCATGTCGAGCCACTTCCATGTAGCCGGAAAGGTCGCGGTAAAAGAGAGGGAGGATTACCCTCTCCAGCTTGTCATACAAGCTCGCAGCGTCCGCCTCCCCGTCCGGCTCCGAGGACAGCTTGGGGGTCTCGCCGATCGACCAACCGGTTACACCCTCGATATATCCCTCGATCCACCAACCGTCGAGGATGCTCAAACTGGGTACGCCGTTGAGGGCCGCTTTCATGCCGCTGGTCCCCGAAGCTTCCTTCGGCGCCTCCGGCGTATTCAGCCACAGGTCGGAGCCCGCGGTGAGGAGCGCCCCCAGTCTCATGTTGTAGTTCTCCAGATAGACGAGCCGGATCTTCGGGGAGAGTTTCTCGCGAACCGAGAGGACCCTCTGGATGATGGCTTTGCCTCGCTCGTCGCGAGGATGGGCCTTCCCCGCGTAGACGAACTGCATGGGACCGGCCTTCTCGGCGATCTGATTCAACCTGTCGACGTCTCGAAACACGAGGTCGGCCCGTTTGTAGGCCGTGGCCCGACGGGCGAAGCCAATCGTGATCACCTTCTCGTCCAGCTCGATCTGCAATGACTCCTTGATCGCCGAGAGGAGATCCTGTTTTGCGATCCGGTGAGCTTCCACGAGCTCTTCGAGAGGCACGGCGCTCATGTAGCGCAGGCTCTGGTTGTCCTCTCGCCATCCGGGAACGTGCCGATCGAACAGTCGTGCGATCGAGGGTGCCGCCCAGGTTGCGGCGTGGACGCCGTTCGTGATCGCCGAGACGTCGTACCCTCCGAACATTCCGCGGGCCACCTCGCCATGTCGGCGCGCGACCCCGTTGACGTAGCGACTGTGCAAGAGCGCGAGCTCGGTCATGTTGACGACGTCGCCCGGGAAGAGCTGGGCGAGGTGCAGAAACAACTCCTTGGGAAGGAGTCTTTCGAAAAGCTCCTTGGGAAAACGGTCGTGCCCCGCGGCGACGGGCGTGTGGGTGGTGAACACGCAGTGGTTCTTGACGTGACTCACGTCCGAGGAGGAAGGTACCTTGCGACCGGCGCGCCGAGCGGCCAGGTGCATCAGCTCCAGCGTCAGCAGGCTCGAATGACCCTCGTTCATGTGATAGGTGTCGAGCCCGTCGTGCCCCATCGCCCGGAGGAAGCGCAGCCCACCGATACCGAGGATGATCTCCTGGCAAAGCCGGTGACGATGGTCACCACCATAGAGGACGTCGGTGAGTCGCCTCTGCTCCTCGGTATTCTCTTCGAGGTCGCTGTCCAGGAAATAGACCGGGATCTTGTGGCCCAGGACTCCCTCGATCACCGCGAGCCATCCCCGAAGGACGACGGTCTGGCCCTCGACCTCTACCTGCACCCTGGGTTGCATCTCGGTGAGGTGATCGGCGACGTTCCAGGCATCGGGCTCTTCGAGTTGTTGGCCCGAGGCGTCGATCCTCTGGCGAAAGTAGCCGTTTCGATGGATCAGGGTCACGGCGGCGAGCGGAAGACCCCAATCGGCCGCGGCCCTGAGGGTATCGCCGGCAAGCACACCGAGACCTCCCGAGTAGGTGGGCATTCGGTGTGAAAGCCCGATCTCCATAGAGAAATAAGCGATCGTTGTCTCCAGCAAACCGCGTTGTCCTCCTGCTTGCATATGAGTCGCTGTGATTCATTGTAGAAAGCTGTGGGGATGTTCGTTAGAATTTTATCAGAGACTTCACTTCCAAACATTCCTTGGGAGACGGAGAGAGAGGTATCGACTTATGGAGCTCTACCTCGTGCGTCACGGGGAGGCGGATCAACCCGTCCCGGAGCGGGATCGGGACGGTGGCCCCCCGCTGAGCCAGAACGGCCTTGCCCAAGCGCGGCGCTCGGCCCATTTCGCAGCCCGGCTGGGAGTCAAGGTGGTCGAGATCCGGCACTCCGACAAGCTGCGCGCGGTGCAAACCGCCCAGGAGTTCGAGCGCGCTCTCGGGTGCCCGAGGCGTCAGCTACCGGGCCTCGGACCCAACGACGACATCAATCCGTTGCGTCGCGAGGCCGCCGGTCTCGAGCAGAACGTCATGGTCGTGGGACATCTGCCTTACCTGGGCCGGATCGCAGGCGCATTGCTCGCGCAGGACGAAAGCAAACCCGTCGTCGTTTTCCACCCCGCCGCACTGATCCGGTTGGATCGCCGGGACGACGACCGGTGGAGCCTTCAGCTGGTAATGCCGACCGGCGTCATGTCTTAGAGTGCGCAGGGTGGGCCGAGTTCTTATCACCCTGCACACCGTGATCATTCGGGCGCCCAGATCCGGATGCCCCCGTCGCCAAGTCCCGCGACGATCCACGGCTCGTCGCCACCGGTAACGCATACGCCGACGAAACTGTCGTCGGGGCCGCCCCAGAGCGTTGCCCGTGCCGTCGCCGTATCCACGTTCCAAAGAACGAGGCTCGAGTCCATGGCGACGCTCGCGAGCTCGGCCCCGCCGGGAAAGTATGCGAGGCCGGCGATTGACTTCTTGTGTCCCGTGAGCGGCTTGCCTTCCTCACGGCGAAGGAGGTCGAACATGTGAATGGTGCAATCCCTCCCACCGGTGGCGATGAAGTCTCCGTTGGGAGATACGGCGATGACGCTCACCGCCGCGCCGTGGCCCCGCAGAGTCGCCGTCAATCGTCCGGTGCGCGCATCATGGACACGGAGGACGCGATTCGTATGTCCGCAGATGAGATGGACTCCGTCGTGCGAATAGGCGAGAGACGTAACGCCCGAAGGCTGCCGTATCAGCCTTCTTTCGGCCTCACCGCGTCGAAGCTGACTGAGCTTCCACAGCTTCAACGTCGAGTCGAGTCCGCCCGAGGCGAGCGTTTCCCCGTCGGGAGAAAAGGCGACCTGACCGATCGAGTCATCGTGCCGCATGCGCACTGGAATCTCCTGGCCGGTGTCCATGCTCCAGAGGTGGACTTTGCCATCGACATGGCCCGACGCCAGAAACGCGCCGTCGGGAGAGAAGGCGAGCGACGTGACCAGAGCCTCGTGTCCCGCTCGTTGATGGAGCGCCGTGCGAAAGCTCGTGAGCTTGCGTTTCGATTCGAGGTCCCACAACCGGACCGAACCGTCGACGCCTCCGGCAGCCACGAGCCGCGTTCGGGGTCCCATGGCGATCACCTGCACTCCGGGAGGCTCGCCGAACGAGGCGATTTGCTTGTAAGTCAGTGTCGGGCGCACTCGCGCCAGGCGGTAGGTCTGCGGGCGCAGCGATCCGGTCCTGACCCTGCCGGGCCTCCCCGGTTTCTGCAACAATTCGCGGAGCTCGAGCGCCGGCTCGAATCCGGGCGTCAACGAAAGGACGTCCTCGACGATCCGGAGGGCCTCGCTGCGTTCTCCGGCAGTGAGCGCCATGCGTGCTTCATCGACCCAACGAGACGCTTCCGGTGACGGGGGTGCGATCGCTTCATTGAAGAGAGTAGGCTCCGTCTGAATATCAATGAGCGCCACCTCGATCTCATGTATGAGATCCACGACCGAGCCGTGAGCGGGCTCGAGCGCCTGCGCCCGCCGAGCCGCCTCGAGGGCTCGTTGCGGTTGTCCGCCGGAGAGCAGGCTCTTCGCCAGCTCGAGGTTCGTCCGGTAACCGCGTGCCCGCGCCTCGTTCGACAGTTCCTTGAACGAAGAGGGAGCTCCCATGGCGTTCTCGATGGCGTTCGCCGTTTCCGCCAGATCGCGAAAGCGCCCGTTCGGCTGCTTGACGAGAATCCGGTCGATCACGGCGACGATCTCGGGTGGAACGCCCAGCTTTCGCCCGTCCATCGGCCGGGGGGTCGCGTGAACGATTTGATAGACGAGGCTGGCAACCGTCGTGGCGACGAACGGCCTGTCGCCGGTCAGGAGCTCATAGGCAATCACGCCGACGGCCCACATGTCGGCACGATGGTCCACGGTGTCGGTCGAGATCTGCTCCGGCGCCATATAGTTGGGAGTGCCCAATACCAGGCCGGTCTTCGTCTTGAAATCCTTGGTGGGCCCACTCATCTGCGCCACGCCGAAATCGAGGATCTTCGCCGTCCCGTCGGGAAGAACCTGGATGTTTCCCGGCTTGACGTCGCGGTGGATCACGCCTCGCTTGTGCGCAAAATCGAGCCCGCGGCAGATTTGGAGGATGATATCGATCTTGTCCTGCAGCCGTTCGGGCCTGTGAGACTCCATGAGCTGCGCGAGACTTACACCATCGAGCAGCTCCATGACGATGTAGGGAACGCCATCGGGGGCGACCTCGCCGAAATCGAAGACGGTGACAATGTTCGGATGCTGGAGGTTCGCCGCCGATCTCGCCTCTCGGTCGAACCGGGCCCGCATCTCCTTCTCGATGAGCAGCTCCTCGGACATCATCTTGACGGCAACGAGACGGTCGAGGGAGGGGTCGCGTGCTTTGTAGACCGTACCCATCGCACCTCGCCCGAGCTCGGAGAGAATCTCGTACTTGCCGATCCGCTCGGGTTGGGAGGACATAAGCCGTGTCTAATCGTCCGTGAGACGAGTTATTTTCCATTGTAGCATCGCAACTTGAAGCAAAGGAGAACCGATGGGAGAGAAAATCGACGCCTTCAACCGCTTTCGCACCGAAATGAACGAATCCATTCTCGCCGGGGGTACGAGAGAAACGAAGCGCTTTTTCAACTTGGACAGCGGGGTCTATCGCGACGGCGCTCTATCGGCCAAGACGAAGGAGCTTCTCGGTCTCACATCCTCGATGGTCCTGCGCTGCAATGATTGCATCACCTACCATGTGCTTCAGTGCCGCGAAGCGGGAGTAACCGAGCCGGAGTTTGCCGAAGCTTTCGACGTGGCGCTCGTCGTCGGTGGCTCCATCGTGATCCCTCATCTCCGACATGCCCGGGCGATATTGAACGAGCTGAAGGAAGCCGGAGCCTGAGGCTTCGACTCCGTTGACCGCGCGTCGCCAAATCTGTTAGAACCTCGCTTCGATGCGCGTTCCCCGGCTCGTTCTCTCCGCAGCTCTGCTGCTCGCCGCCTGTCAGGAAAACCGAATCCTTCGAGCCAGCCATCAGTGGCCCGACGGCGATGTTCGCGGGGAGATGCTCGAGATCATCAGGACGGAGCTGGAGTCCGCCGGCGTCGATCTGAAGATCCGCATCTACCCCGGCCAGTCGCTCTTCGAGGCCACGGAGCAATGGCCGGCGATGACGCGCGGACGGCTCGACATCTCGGTATTCCCCTTGGCCTACGCCGCGGGGCGACATCCGGAGTTCAATCTGACCCTCATGCCCGGACTGGTGAAGAGCCACGCGCACGCCCAGCGAGTCAACGATTCTCCGTTCATGGACGAGATCCGGCGCCGGGTCGCCGAGCAAGGCGTCCTGGTGCTCGCCGACGCGTGGCTTGCCGGAGGGTTCGCCTCCAAGAGCGGATGTATCCTCGTTCCCGGGGACATCAAGGGACAGACGATTCGCGGTGCGGGCAAGGCCTTCGAACAGATGTTGCTGGGCGCCGGGGGCTCCATTACTTCGATGCCCAGCTCCGAGATCTATACCGCGATGCAGACCGGGGTGCTCGATGCAACGATGACGAGCAGCATCAGCTTCGTTTCCTTTCGCCTCTACGAGCAAGTCCAATGCCTGACCGCGCCGGGGGAGACGGCGCTCTGGTTCATGTACCAGCCGATACTCATGTCGAAGCGGAGCTTCGACGGGCTGACCGACCAACAGCAGGCGGCGCTGAAGGATGCGAGCGTGAAAGCGGAAGTCTTCTTTTCCCAGCAGGCGAAGGAGCTCGACCGGGAGGCGGAGTCCACCTTCGAAAGGGCGGGCGTGCGGGTCGTTCGCCTGAGCCCGGAGCAGCTCGATGGTTGGCTCGCGCTGGCCAACGAGACTTCCTACAGGCTCTTCGCCGAAGAGGTCGAAGGCGGGAAGGCCCTTCTCGATCAAGCGCTCGGGGTCGAGTGAACGCATTCATCTCCGTAGTGGGAAGGGCTTCCCGTTTCTTCGGGATGCTTGCCGCTTTCATGATCGGCCTCTCGGTAATGGTCGTATGCCACCTGGTCTTCGTGCGGTACGTCTTGCGTAGTCCCACGGCGTGGCAAACCGAGCTCGTGACCTATTTGCTCGTCGGGGCCACGCTCGTCGGTAGCCCCTACGTCCTGATGATCCGCGGCCACGTCGGCGTGGACCTCCTCCCCCTTTATCTATCCGATGGCGCTCGCCGTCGGCTCGCACTCGGATGCGCGCTTGCGGGAATCATCTTCTGCGGCGTTCTTCTCTGGTCAGGCCTCGAGCTCTGGTACGAGGCCTGGGCCGGTGACTGGCTGTCGGAAACGGTATGGGCGGTGCCGCTTTGGATTCCCTACGCGTCGCTGCCTCTGGGGTTCGGCCTCATGTTGCTTCAGTACATCGCCGACGTTCTTGCGCTCCTCACGGGTCACGCCGGGGCGCAGCGGTGAACCCTCTCACCACCGGGGCGGTTATCGCGATCGTCACCGCTCTCGTCCTCTTGTCGGGCATGCCTGTCGCCGTGGGCCTCGGCATCGTCTCGATCGGCTTTCTCGTCGCCTTCGAAGGTCCGTCGAGTCTTTCGCTCGTGGCGGAGCTGTTCTTCGGCACTCTCGACGACTTCACCCTCCTCGCGATTCCCATGTTCATCGTCATGGGGGCCGCGGTTGCGGCTTCTCGCGCGGGATCCGATCTCTACGACGCGCTCGACCGATGGCTGTACCGGGTGCCGGGGGGGCTCGTCATCTCGAATCTGGGGGGATGCGCCCTCTTCTCGGCCCTATCGGGATCGTCGCCCGCGACCTGTGCGGCGATCGGAAAGATGGGCATACCTGCCATGCGGGCTCGCGGCTTCAGCGACAGCCTCGCGGCGGGCTCGATTGCGGCGGGCGGCACTCTCGGCATTCTCATTCCCCCGAGCGTCACCATGATCGTCTATGGAATCGCGACCGAGACCTCGATCGGCCGATTGTTCCTCGCCGGAGTCGTACCCGGAGTACTCTTGACCGGGCTGTTCATGGCCTGGGCCTTGTTCGCGACCTGGCGCTCGAAACGGGTCTCCAACGTGGCGGAGGCCGCTCCCAGCTGGCGAGAGAAGCTCGAGTCGCTTCCCAAGGTCCTACCCTTTCTGCTCATCATCGTCGCGGTCGTCTACGTCCTGTACGGAGGGGTCGCTACCCCGTCCGAGACCGCCGGGGTCGGCGCCTTTCTCGTGATCCTCCTGGTGACGTTGATCTATCGTGTGTTCCATCCGGCCGAGCTCTGGAAGGTGATGCGGGACTCGACGCGCGAGTCGGTGATGATCCTCTTCATCATCGCCGCCTCGGGGCTCTTCAGCTACATGCTCTCGAGCCTCTACGTGACGCAGTCTCTCGCCGAATGGATCGTCTCGATGGACGCGAACCGCTGGATTCTGATGTTCTTCATCAACGTCTTTCTGCTCGTCGCCGGATTCTTTCTTCCACCGGTGGCCATCATCCTCATGGCCGCGCCCATATTGCTCCCCATCATTACCAAGGCGGGTTTCGATCCTTATTGGTTCGCCGTCGTGCTCACCGTCAACATGGAGATCGGTCTCATCACGCCTCCCGTCGGACTGAATCTGTACGTGATCAACGGCATCGTTCCCGATATCGCCCTGCCCGCAGTCCTGAAAGGTGCATTGCCCTTCATGCTGTGTATGATCGTCGCCATCGTGCTCCTCTGCTTTTTTCCCGCACTCGCGACCTGGCTTCCCGGGAAGCTGATGGGTGAAGCTCTCCCCTGACGCCGTAACTTACCAGCCTGCCTTCTCGACTTCGGAAACCCTCGTCTTTGGCAACAGAAAGGCGAGTGAGCTCATCGCGCCATAGGAGAGCCTCGTTTTCAAAGGTATGCTTCCTCTCTCCAGCTCCGATTTGAGCGCATCCAGTATCTCTCGCCAACCGCCGACGACTTCCCTGTGGGTCTTGACTTGGTCCGTCCATCCTCCGTGAGTGAGCGTTACCCGACATCCGCCCGATGTCTCTTCCAGCTCCCAGGTAACGAGACTGGGCTCTTCGCGCCGCGTAGTGAAGAGGTAGGTGTGGGAGAATTTCCTCGGCGGGGATACTTCGATCACCTCACCCACCACGAAGACATGCTTCATGTTCGGGCTGTAATACCTGAGCTTGCTTCCAGGCACGAGATTCGACTCCAGTACCGTGTTCACCATGGCTCTCTGGATTCGGCCGGTTTTCGTGATCTCCTCCCAAACCCGTTGTCTCGGAACACCGATCTCGATGGTGAGCACATGGTTCTTCAACTTTCCTTCAGGCATGTCATCTCCTCGTCTTTCCCGTCTTTCCCCTCTCCTCCCGAGTCTTCGAGCTCTGTTGCTCGGCCTCGAGCTCTCCCTTCAGTGCCAAAAGGGCCTCGGCCCAGGGTCGCTGATACCGACTCACCCACCGGTGGTAGATCTCCTGGATGGGAATTGGATTGAGATAGTTGAATCGCTTTCGACCCATCCGTCGATGCACGACGAGGTGGCCTGCTTCGAGCACGCGGATGTGCTGCATGACCGCGAAGCGAGAATGCTCCGGGAACCGTTCGGCCAGCTCACCGGTCGTACAGGGGCCGTCCGCCAGGATGTCCAGGATTCTACGCCGGAGCGGATTCGCCAGAGCCCTCCAAACCGGCTCGAGCTCGGTTCTTTGTTCCGCACCCATATGTTATAAAAATATAACATATTTGGAGGGTTGTCAATCGGTCGTGCTCGAGGAGATTTCAGGGGGATTTCAGCGGGTAGTTCGCTTCCGGTAAGCCTCGGTGTCGTAGACCTCGGGATTGACGCAATTCGGGGCGCGCTCGAGCCTGCCATGGGCAACGGCGTTCTCGGCACACATCCTTGCCATCTTGTTGCGGGTGTCGCGGCTCGCCGAAGCGATATGGGGTAGAACGACGACGTTTTCGAGATCGGCAAGCCCAGGCGCCATCAGAGGCTCGTCCTCGAAAACGTCCAGCCCCGCCCCCGCGATCTTGCCCTCGCGAAGCGCTGCGACGAGCGCCTTTTCGTCGACGATGGGTCCGCGAGCGGTATTGATCAGGATGGCCGTTGTCTTCATCTTGTCGAATGCCTCGGCACCGAACAGATGCTTTGTCGAAGGATTCAGATCCGTATGGATGGTGACGAAGTCACTCAGCTCCAGGAGGCGATCCAGCTCGGCGTACTCCACTCCCTCGGTCCGCTCGATGATTTGTTGCATGGGGGGATCGTGAGCGAGACAACGCATGTCGAACCCCGATGCCCGGCGCAGAACCGCCTGGCCGATGCGTCCGAAGCCTACGATACCGAGGACCTTCGGACGCCCGTCCCCTCCGCGACTGACGTCGGCTCCGAGGAAGAGGCTCGGGCCCCAAATCTTGTACTTGCCCCCTCGCATATAGCGATCGGCAGAGACGACGTTGCGAGCGACGGCCATGATGAGGGTCCAGGCGAGATCGGCCGTGGTGTCGGTCAGAACGCCGGGGGTGTTCGTGACCGGCAGACCGAGCTCGGTCGCGGCTACCACGTCGATGTTGTTGTACCCAACGGCGTAGTTGGCAATGCCGCGGAGGCTGGCACCCGCCCGCATGATTTCCCCATCGATTCTCTCGGTGAGGAGCGACACCAGGACGTCCGCATCCTTGACGCCTTCCAGCACCTTCGCCCGCGGCACGAGCTCGTCTTCGGCGTCCTGGGCAATCGCGACGCGACCGGCTCGTTCCAGGATCAGAAGGCCGGCCGAAGGAATCCTGCGAGTGGCGAATATCTTCATGGCGCCTCGAACCCCAAGGCTTCGGAGTCGTTCAGGAACTTCTCGAATCCCACACGGTCCGCGGCGCCGCGTCCTATCCGCGCGACGCCTTCCCGGATCGAATCCATGTCGGTCGCATAGGAGAGTCTCACGAAATGCTGCCCTTCGCTCGCGAGAACACCAAAGCTCCGGCGATCGACCAGGGCCACACCGTGATAGTAGAGGAGAAAGCGAACCAGCAGCGTAGCCGGGCTCGTCCGACCCCGGAGCGACTCCGGAAGCGTGCGGTAGAACGCGTGCACTCCGAGCGCCTCACAGACCCCGTCTACGTTGGGAAAGACGTAGAAAGCGCCAAGAGGCTTCTCGCAGGTAATTCCCGGGATGGCGTTGAGGGCGGGAACGACGTAGTCACGCCTTCTCTTGAACTCGGCGACCATGTGGCGGACCACTTCGGGAGTCTTGGGACTCACGAACGCTTCGCGTGCCGCCTCCTGAATGAACGGTGGAACGCAGCTGACGATATTGATGTTGATCTGCTTGAAGACCGCAGCTTCTTCCACGGTGGGAAGGACGCACCAGCCGAGCCGCCAGCCGGTCATTGCGTAACCTTTCGAGTGACCGCTGGCAATGATCGTTCGCTTGGTCATCGAGGGTACCGAGGCGATGGAGAAGTGCTCGAAGCCATCGAAACAAATGTGCTCGTAGATCTCGTCCGAATAGATGCGAACGTGGGGATGCGCCTTGCGCTCCACCAGCTTCGCCACACCTTCGAGAAGCTCGCGGGACAGCACGCCTCCCGTGGGGTTGGACGGAGAACAGAGCATCAGGACCTTCGTCCTAGGCGAGACGAGAGCCTCGAGGTCTTCGGGCGCGAAGGCGAAGCCCTTCTCCTCGCGCAAGAGCAGGGGAACGGGTGTGCCTCCCATGTAGGTGACCCACGACTCGTATATGGGGAAGCCCGGGCTCGGGTAGATGATTTCGTCACCCGGGTCCACATAGCTCATCATCGTGTAACCGATGGCAGGCTTG
>DASPGQ010000340.1 GCA_035620555.1 Vicinamibacteria bacterium | reverse complement strand
TCGCTTTCCTGCTTCGGAAGCGTGACCGTCAGAACACCACGCTTGAATTCGGCCGTCACCCGGTCGGCGTCGACGCTCGCCGGCAGCGCGAACGTCCGATTGAACGGGCCGTAGGAACGTTCCATGCGAAGAAAATGTTTCTCGCTGAGCGGATGTTTCAGCCGGCGCTCCCCGCGAAGCGTTACCCGGTCTTCATCGACCCGCACCTCGATATCCTGCTGTTCGACATCCGGAAGCTCCGCCTGGAGAACGAGGCTGGTGTCGGACTCGTACACGTCCACCGCCGGCGACCAGGAGCCCGATGTGGACAGATCGCCCTCCGTGTGCGTTCGCGAAAGGGTTTGATCGATCAAACGGTTCATTCGTTCCTGGAGAGCCAGGAGCTCGCGCACAGGATCCCAATGTGCAAACGGCACCTTCTACAACTCCGTCGGGTGATATTAGCACTCACTCGCAGTGAGTGCTAACGGCGGTTATGATAGATAGATTGTTAGTTTTTGTCAAGCAAATAAATATTAGTGGAGTGTGGAAGATCTCCGCTCCCCGGAGAGCGCTTTCTCTAATATTGACAGTGCTTTAGCGACATCGGATCGGCGGATATCTCGATGCAGGACGGCTCGCACTCGATCCTCCCCCGATGGCAGCATATGGACGCCATTCTCATAGCATCTTTCGACGAGCTCGGCCGCGGTCATCGAGGTGACGCGGAATCGGAGAATGTTGGTTTGCACCAGATTCGTGTCGAGCTCGATGTCGCGGAGGCCGGCGAGGCCGGCCGCGAGCGCGGAAGCCTTCTGATGGTCCTCGACGAGCTCTGAGCGATGGTGTTGGAGCGCGTGCAGGGCAGCCGCGGCGAGCACCCCCGCCTGGCGGAGTCCACCGCCGAACATCTGTCTGAATCGTCTCGCGCGCTCGATAAAAGCTCGCCGTCCCGCGAGCGCAGAGCCGACCGGAGCGCCGAGTCCTTTGGAAAAACATACGCTCACGCTGTCGACCGCGGCAGCGTACTCGGATTCTGGGATGCCGGTCGCGACCGAAGCGTTCCACAGCCGTGCGCCGTCGAGGTGGAGCGCCAGACCGCGGCTCCGAGCCGCTTGCGCGACTTCGCGAAGGCGGTCGAGAGGCCAGATCGTGCCTCCGCCTCCATTGTGCGTGTTCTCGAGGCAGACCAGCTTCGTGGGTGCCGGCAACGATCGTGGATAGAAGGGGTGTGGCACCCGAACGGCACCGAGGACGTCGCTCGCCGTGAAGATGCCATGCTTGCCGAGCAGGGGCCGCACGAGAATACCGGAAAGTCCCGCCGGTGCGCCGCCCTCACTGGTGACCACGTGCGCGTTGATGTCCGCGAGGATCTCGTCTCCGGCTTCGGTATGCGTGCGCAGGGCGACCTGGTTGCTCATCGTCCCCGTTGGCATGAACACCGCGCTCTCCTTGCCGAGCATCTCGGCGGTTCTTTCCTCGAGTTTTCGCACCGTGGGATCATCGCCGTAGACGTCGTCGCCCACTTCGGCTCGGGCCATGGCCGCGCGCATCTCCTGGGTCGGTTTCGTGACCGTGTCGCTCCTCAGATCGATCATGAAGCGGGATGATACCGCACCGCGCGTCCGGCCAGGAGGCCTGAGGGTTAGCCAGGAAAGGTAGCTCGTCTCGGCGCCCGGGGTGACCGTCCTCGGGCTCGACGGCTCCGGGCGGTCAACTCTTGCACTGCTCGAAGGCATCCCGCACAATGCAGTCGATGACCTCGACGAAGATACGCGAGATCCTGCAGACCATCGATCGTGATCGTTCGAATTTGCTGAGCGCGGTCGAGGGGCTCCAACCGGGGCAGCTGGGGCACCGAGAGTTGCCCGAGGCTTGGTCCATCGAAGACGTGCTTCATCATCTGGCGCTCGCCGATGAGTCCAGCGCGAAACTCATGGCTTTGATGCTTCGAAGGGCGCGAGAAGAATCGCTGCCACCCGATCCGAGCCCCGATCGCTCGGTGCTGGACTCGATCGATGAGGTGGTGGCCCGCGCCGAGAACCAGAAGGCAAAGGCGCCAGATCGCGTGACACCCCGCAGCCGAATCGAGGTCGAGGAGTCGCTTTCTCGCCTACGTCTTTCTCGCGACAAGATTGAGACCACCGTCGAGGCGCTGTCGGCTTTCGACCTTTCCCTACTCACTTTTCCTCACCCCTTTTTCGGTGAGCTCAATACCTACCAGTGGCTTCTCGTCACCGGTTGGCACGAGCGGAGGCACACGAGACAGATCGAGAGGGTCAAATCGAGCCCCGGGTTCCCGGGGGGCGCCATTTCAACTTGAGCGGCGCCCATTAGCTCGAGCCGAATGACGGCCGGGAGGACCGTGAGAGGTTGCATGATGGAACCTCCAAGTCCATACTGATGCCATCATCGACATTCCGGTTGGAATTCTCGGAGGGAAGGTGCCTCTATGTTCAACGCCAAGCCCGAACCCGTACGGATCAACGACTTCAATCGGAGGATGGCCCGGGGATCTCGCACGCGAATCGCCCCCGGGCGGCAACGTACCGTCGCCGTGAAACGACGGTCCGGCTGGCAGTCGAGCGCGCTATTCAGCCTGTGTGTCTTGTTGCTCTTCGCGCTCGGCCTCGCCTACCACACGCACCAACGGGCGTCCGATCTCGAGCGCCGGCTCGTCGACACCCGAGGCGAGATGCAGCAGAGCCTGCAGGAGCTGCACGCGAGCTTCCAGTTCGACACGGCTCGACAACGGCTCTTGCTCGGGATCCGCGACGAGATCTTGCGGGTGAACAGTGCCGCGAGTCTTGGCGATGCCTACCGTTACGCGGAGGTGCTGCTCGCGACGACCGACAAATACGCCTCCGTCGATCCGTTGCTGCTTCTGTCGATCGGCATCGTGGAAAGCCGGTTCGATCCGCGAGCTCGCAGCCAGGCCAATGCTCGAGGTCTGTATCAGATCTGGCCCTCGACCGGACGGATGCTCGCCGGCATGCTCGGCTGGGAATACACCGACGAGATGCTCTACGAGTCCGAGCGCAACACCGAGATGGCGGCACTCTACCTCGACGTCCTGATGTCGACCTACAACGACATCGGGATGGTGCTCGCGGAGTACAATGGCGGGCCGATCAATGCGGGCTACTACCGCGCCGGAAGTCACCGTACCGCGGCGGAAACGATGGACTACGTTCCCAAGGTGCTCGAGCAGTATGCGCGGCTTTCCGATGAGCTACCGATGGTCCCGGGACGGGGCTTCGAAATCCTTTATCGGGACCTCGGCCGGGATGCGAAAAAGCTCGTGCCCGCCAAGACCGACTGAGGTTCCAGCGTGAAGGGCGCGATCGTCGCCTGTTCGCTCGCCCTGCTGGCCTGCAGTGGGTCCCGGAGGTCCTTCGAGGCGGGAGAGGAAGCAGCGAGACGCGATGATTGGGATCTGGCGGTCGAGCACTACGAGCGTGCCGCCTCGCAAGAGCCCGAGTCCCTCGAGTACCGGATCGCTCTGGAGTTCGCGCGCTTCGAAGCGTCTCGCGCCCACCTTCGTGAAGCGCGAGAGCGCCTCGAGGCCGGAGATTCGTTGGTCGCCGCTTCCGAGCTCGAAGCGGCTTTGGAGTACGATCCGGGCAATCGTTTCGCCGAGAGCGAGCTTCGGGAGTTGAGGCGGCGGGCGGAACCCCCGCTGGAATCCGACCCGCCCGACCATGGGCAAATCCTCTTCGGACCCGAGCCGGTGCTCGATCCTTTCTCGGATGCCCCCTTGAACCTGCGCTTCGCCGAGGAGACGAGCCTCCGCAAGGTTCTCGAAGCCTTGAGCCGGCTTTCGGGAGTGAACATCCTTTTCGACGAGTCGTACCGTGACCGGCTCGTGACGGTCGACTTGAAGGACGTGACCTTCGCCCAGGCACTCGAGTTATTGCTCTCGACCAACGGGCTCTACTACAAAACGTTGAGCTCGTCGGCGGTGCGAGTCGCCCGGTAACCTCGACCGAGGACTGCCAAGTTGTGACCGAGACCCGCTACGCGTCCCGATCGAACCGGCGCCTCAGCTCCATGTATCGCTGGTACTGCACGCTCAGGGCATCGTCTCCGCCATCCTCATATCCCTGGACTCGGAGAGCCTTCAGTAGCCGCTGAACGGCTTTCTTTTTGTCTTCCAGAACGACGGTGTTGGCCTCGACCGGGATACGATCGTTCGGCTGATAGCGCCTCTTCAGATCGAGATAGATCGCGTATTGGTCGAGGCGATCGCCGGCGTCGATCAGAACGTCGGGACCGTCTTCGAAGATGCAGCCCGCATTTCGAAGCCGTTCGAGCACTTCCTGGGCCTCCCCGGGCGGAAGCCGCGCCTGCGCGGTGATGCTGACGTGCACTCGGGAGGCATCGAGGCGAACGTAGTCGCCCTCGCGCCGACCCTTTGGACGAAGCCAACGAAGCACCTCGATCGCTCGGCCCACGCCGCTATCCGCGAGTAGATTCTGCAGCCGGAAGTCGAGCTCTCTGACGCGCGCGGCCAGCGCGCGCATGATTCGCACGGCAATTTCCGAGCTGTTGTGGATCATGGCCTCGAAGGTCTCCGCGTCGACTTCGATGAGCTCGCAATCGTCGAGCACCTGGGCACTGGCGGATCGTGGGAGGCCCTCGAGCAGGGCCATTTCTCCGAAGAAGTCGCCCGGCCCCAGGGTCGCCAGCTCGACCTCTTCCTTGCCGACCCTGCGATAGATCCGGATTCTGCCACTCCGGATCACGTACATTCGTTTTCCCGGATCGTTCTCTTCGAAGACGATGGTGCCGGATGGGTATCGGCGCTTGATTTGGGACCAACCGGAGCGACTCTTCATACTCGTTTCCCGCGGTGGACGAGCTACGCCCGTGGTGTCGAGGGTGTGCCGCGAAGACGGCTATTTCGAAGTTTACCGAACAATCGAGCCGCAGGACAATCGCGATGGGGGAGGCTGGCAGCAGTCGCGATTTCCGTCAGGCTGTCCGTTGGGGAGAAGTATACGAGCTAACGAGACGAATCGGAGTCGCTCAACTGCTGCGCATAAGCCAGCGCCTCGCCCAAGCTCGGAAAGACGTGCTCTTCTCGGGACAACCCTCCTCGGTGGACGAACTCGACCTTGACCAACGTACGGGGACCCCGCCCCTCGTCGTAGGGCTCGACATAGATCGTCGGTCGGGGCTTGGCTCTCGGCGACAGCATGTTCGTACGTACCATCGTCGACCTCTCTTTCGCTTTTCTGGTGTTGCAAGAGCGAGACCAGCTCCGGATCCGTCGCGAATCCTCAATTCGGACAACCACTTGCGTCATCCGAGTCTACGACCCGGCGTGGCCGTCGCGTTACTTTTGGTAGCATTCCGCGGAAATCAAAAGGTAACGACGAGGGAGAACTTGAGGACGGTGTCGAGCTTCTTCTTTCGGACGATCGCGGTCCCAATCGGCACTCCGCCCCCGGCGGGATCGAGATCGAACAAGGTGATCTCTTCGAGTGCGGGAACATTCTGATAAAGAAACTGGACCCCGAAACGAAGGGCCAAGATGTTGGTGAGATTCGTCGTCACCGTGTTCGGAGTGTTGAAGCGGTAGTCGCTCGCGTCGCTCGTGTTGACGAAGAACTCGAAGTCGCTGTCGAACTGTGTCTCGGAACGGAGCTTGTGCATGTAGTCCCACGACAGCCGAACCTCGGAAAAGTCTTTGTCGCGCTCCGGGTCCTCGACGAAGTCGATTCTTCGGGTGAACGTGAGCGTGTAGTCGGTCTTGAATGCCATGTGCTCGCTTTGGCGCCACGTATGGCCCACGCCCCCGTAAACGATGGAGCGATTCTCGATGCCCGCATTCTTGTCCCGGTCCCAGCCGCCGCCCACCACCCAGAAGAGGCGATTGGTGATGTCG
>DASPGQ010000339.1 GCA_035620555.1 Vicinamibacteria bacterium | reverse complement strand
TGGGACGGCCTGATGACGGTGGTCTATCAGGACGAGCACTACGAGGTGGCCGGCTACGAGACAGGCGCGCGGCCGCGGCCCCACATCTACCTGCTGCGCAAGATCCCCGAAGGGAAGGTCATCCGTGCCATGCACCCCTACCGGCCGGACGAAGTCCTCCGCGATCCCAACCCAGGCGATCAGCCGCAGCGGTAGTGAAGTGAAGATGAGGAGGTTTCGAACCGAGTATCGCAAGAGGCTCCAGGTCGACCACTTGCTCGTGCCGCCCGCGCGTTCGTTGACGGAGAAAGGCTAGCTGGCGACTCGAAATCCGACCCACGAGACCAGCCCCCGGAAGAAACGGTGGCGCTCCGGGCACCGCAGGAGTGCGTCCAACACCTGACGATCGAGGAGCTTGAAGTCGGAGTCTCCCTTCAGATCGCGGCCGAGCGAGCGGCCCATCAACTCGTAGAACAGGCGTGAAAGTGCGCGGTAGGCGAGCGTCTCCCGACCCCGGTACATCTTCACGCCGTTCACCCCTCGCGCGCTGGGGAGCCGGCCCAGGTCCGGATAAAGGGCGCGCGGCCTCGGAGGAGAACGCCGCCGACGCCTCGGGGCGACGGGCATGACGCCAAGGTGACGCGGCTTCCGGAAACGTGGGGAGCGGGCCAGCTCTTCGGGCCCTTCGCGACCTCGAGGGAGGTTCCAAGTAGCCGATCTCGTCTTTACCCGCCATGGGCGCCATGGCGGCATCATCTGCCTTTCTCCCCGGGGCAGAGGATTGCCCTCCCTTTTACCGACCAAGGAATCCGCGCGCCACCTCCCTCTATCAGCTCCTGGACAAGCACTACGAAACCGTGAAACTCCTGTGGGAACAGCGATTCGAGCGGCGTTACGGCTTCTGGCAAGGGTATCGGGATAACGCCGTCGCCAGCTATCTCGACTGCGGACTTTTCGAATCAGGCTTCGCCCGCGCCGTCTGTCCAAAGTGTCGCTTCGAGTTCCTCGTCGCGCTCTCCTGTAAAGGCCGAGGACTCTGCCCGTCGTGTGGGGCGAAGCGTGCGGCGCTCTTCTCGGCCCTGCTCCAAGAACACATTCTCGCCGATGTCCCCCATGCTCAGTGGGTCTTTTCGTTGCCCAAGATGCTCCGGCTCTACTTTCTCTTTCATCGAGAGCTTCTCGGAGAGTTCGCACGACTCGCCTACGAGACCGTCCGCGAGATGATGGCCGCTGCCGTCGACGAGCCCGATGCCCGCCCTGGCATGGTCGCTGTCATCCAGACCTTCAGCTCGTCGCTGCGGTGGAATCCGCACATCCATGCCATCGCCTCCAGAGGCCTATGGACACCCGACGGCGTGTGGGTTCCCGTCCCTTACGTCGATGAGCACCGAGCCGAGCTCCTGTTCCGACACAAGATGTTCCGACTTCTCCGCGACCGTGGGCTCATTTCCCAAGAGCGCATCGACCTGCTCCTTTCGTGGAGGCATTCGGGTTTTAGCGTCCACAATCGAACCACGGTCTATCCCAATGATACCGAGGGGCTGCACAAGCTGGCGTGCTACCTCATGCGAGCGCCCGTCAACCTCTCACGACTGCGCTTCGACCGCGACTCCGGACTGCTCGTCTTTGAGCCCAAGCCCGGACACGAACTCGACGATGAGGCTTTGACCGACCCGCTCGAATTTCTCGCTCGGGTGCTCGTCCACATCCCCGAGCCCAACAAACATCTCGTCCGATTCTACGGTGCTTACGCCAACCGCGTCCGTTCCGAGACAATCGCTTCCAACCACTCCGCCGTAGACGGGCCGGAAGGCACCGAGGAAGCTCCCCAGCAAAGACGCGCTCTGCGCAAGCGATGGGCCGAGCTTGTTTACCGTATCTACGAGGTCGACCCTTTGACCTGTCCGAGATGCAGGGGAAAAATGAAGCTCCTCGCCTTCATCGTCGACCCTGCCGTCATCCGACGCATCTTGGACCATCTCCAGCACAAAGCCCCTTCTAGAGCTCCTCCCGAACCGTCCGAACTCGCCGTCCACTAAGGGCCCGCGCAAAATTCACGCTCCATGTGTGTCCCGAACCTCCAAACCGCCACCGCCCTCCGTTTGCGCTGCTACCGGCGTCCGATCATTGCCCAGCACCGTGCCTTCACCAACAGCCAAACACTCGTCTCGTCGACGAAATTCTCCTCGTCGCCCTCAACGTCGACGATACAAATGCCTATTTGTTTGTGCCACTCGAGGGCATCGTCGTCAACGGCGGTGTACGCATCGAGTTCTGAGCGCCCGACATGACGAGAGCAAATAGGATCAGCGCCACGCGGTATATCGTGTTCACCGGCACCCGTCCACGACACGAAAACCCCCGAGCTCCGCGTTCGAGCATCCCGGTTCCTTGCGGGTGGGGCGACCGCCGCGCTAAGTTCGATCGACGACCATGGGTGACATCTCGGAGTTTCCGCTCGCGATCC
>DASPGQ010000338.1 GCA_035620555.1 Vicinamibacteria bacterium | reverse complement strand
CGCTCATGTCGGCACAACTACTATTTCAAGCGACCGGTGGCCGGAAAGTATCTGGGTGCCTGACACTTCGATACACTTCGAGTAGCCAAAACGGATCTCGCAACGTCCAGACACCGCTTCGGTTGGAGTGCGCACGCGAGGTGGCGGCGAAATAGGACGGCGATCGGCGGTCGGTAGCACAGCGAGCATCCCAATTCTATTGTACGACCGACATGTGTCGGCTTCCCAAGGAATGGTCAAGGCGGAGGGGAACCAGAAGGCCTTACAAGGTTGCCGATCCTCTCCTGCCAACGAAATTGTTTCTTCCCGCGCCGCCGCTTCATAAAACCATGCTATACCTCTCGAGCTCTTCAGGGTCGGCCGTTTGGGAGAGTGCACTCCAACTCGTGGCAAATCTTGAGGTCGAGCTCGCCATGGGCACGGTCAGGCGCTCTGATTCGCGATGGCGTATCATCACACCTTGCGCGACGCCTCTTTTCGGCCTGGTTTCTCCAGAAGAACTCCGATGCGGTGGCTCATCCTGACTCAAATGCTCGTCGCGACCAGCTCCGGGGCGGCGGAGGGATGGGAGGTTTCGGTGCTCGGGGGTTGGACGGCGCCGACTTACGAAGCGCGATTGAGCTACGAGCCCAACATCGATCTTCCAGATTTTTCCGGCGCCACGATCCGACAAAGCGGCGTGCTCGCGCTCGACGCCCGCGGGAGCTTCGCATTCGGGGGCTCGGTCGCCTATTACTTCCAGGATTTCCTGGCGATCGAAGGTCGGATCGACACCGTCGATTTCGATATCCAAACCGAAGGGCCCGTGTTCACGGCGGATTTGGCGCTGCCCGCGCCCTTGCCGGACGCGACCGCGGTCCTCGATCTCGGTACCGGCACCGTCGACGTCGAGCGGCTGTATCCGCTGTCCCTGAACGTGAAGGCGCGAACCGGAGGGCGAGCGCGCTTCGTGGCCTCGGGCGGGGTCAGCTACCTTCCGGAGCTTCGGCTGAATGCGATTCAGAACGCCCGCTTGAGCGTCAGCGTCCTCGGGATCGAGCTGGTACAGCCTGCGACGGTCGCCGTCGAGGCCGAGGCGCTCCCCACCGAAGAACACGCCGGACGGCTCGGTTTCAACGGGGGCGCCGGCGTCGAGGTCCAGCTTTCCGACACGGTCTCTTTCGTGGCCGAGGGACGCTTCTTCCAGTTCAGGACCGCGACCTTCACCTGGAGCCGCGCGGCCGAGCCCGTCACCCGGTTGGAAGAGCTGTTATTGGAGGAGCTCGAGAACGAGCTCGAGCCGGTCACGTTCGAGCCGACCTATTTTCAGGTATCCGGAGGAATCGCGCTGCGGTTCTGAGAGCGATCGCGTATCATTGACGTCGTTGTGGGCGTTGCGTACTTGCTTGCCATCAACGTGCTCGTCTTCTCGAAGGCCGAAGGCTACCGGCACGAGGCGATCCCCGACGGCGTTCGCGCCCTCGAGGCGATCGCGGACGAACGGGGTTGGCGTCTGGATGCCACCGAAGACTCGACCGTCTTCCGGACCGAGGATCTCGCGCGCTACGACGTCATCGTATTCCTCATGACGACCGGTGACGTGCTGAACGGCGACCAACAAGCCGCCCTCCAGAAATTCGTCGGCTCGTCCAAAGGCTTCGTCGGCATCCATTCCGCATCGGATACCGAACGTGACTGGCCCTGGTATCGGGAGCTCGTAGGTGCTTACTTCCAATCGCATCCGGGGATCCAGCCAGCCGGCTACGTCGTCGAGAGACGCGACCATCCCGCGACCCGCATGCTTCCCGAGAGTTGGGTGAGGACCGACGAGCATTACACCTTCGACGGCAATCCTCGTGGGCGGGTGGAGGTCCTCGTCTCGCTGGACGAGACGAGCTATGGCGTCGAAGAGCATGCCATGGGGGACCACCCCGTCGTGTGGCACCATCGAAACCTCGGAGGCCGCGCGTTCTATACGGCGCTCGGCCACACGAGGGAGTCGTACCAGGACCCGCTGTTCCGGGCGCATATCGCTGGAGCCATCGCCTGGGCGGCCTCGTCCGATGAAGACTGACGATCGCTCGTCTTTGCGCGGGTTTCTGGAGAAGTCCCAGCCGTTCAGCCGGGACTTCCCCGAGGTCCCGAAATGGGAACGCTGCCTGTTGCGCCCAGCATGGCACAGACTGGACAACGGTGCCTAGCCTTCTCGCGGCCAATTTGATCGCGCAACGTCGCGGTGCTATTTTCGTGGGAAAGAAAGGATTCTCGATGCAACCACTCTATGACCCAGAAGCCGTTCGTCCGATGTGGGAGGAGCTCGCCCAATGCGGCGTCGAGCCGCTGACGTCGGCTCAGGACGTCGACGAGGCGATGAAGGCACCAGGAACAACCCTCGTGGTCGTGAACTCCGTCTGTGGCTGCGCCGCGGGCTCGGCGAGGCCCGGAGTCACCCGCGCGCTCCAGCACGGAATCATTCCCGACCACTTGAAAACCGTCTTCGCCGGCGTCGATCGCGATGCGACCGAGCGAGCGCGTGAATACATGGTGGGCATTGCACCCTCTTCACCCTCGGTCGCGCTCTTCAAGGACGGCGCTCTGGTTCACATGCTCGAGCGACGTCACATCGAGAGGATGAACGACGAGATGCTCGCCGCGAGCCTGACCGAGGCCTTCGAAAAGCACTGCTCGCGAAAGGGGCCTTCGGTGCCGAAGGAAGTCTACGAGAGCATCGTGTCCGAACGCCGGTGCGGATCCTCGGTGCCGCTCTACAATCCGTTCGTCGGCCGTTGAAAGCTCGGCATAGTCAGTCGAAGTCGAATTTCTTCAGGTAGTAGCTGAGGGCGCGCTGGCTGATGCCCAGGATCTCCGCCGCGCCCTTCTTCAGTCCCTTCGCCTGCTCGAGCGCGCGGCTGATTGACTCCCTCTCGGCCCATTCGATGTTCTTGTGTAGCTTCTGAGACGGCAGTCCTTCTCGCCTCGCGCCCACCGAAGGAGTCAGGGAGAGCTCCTCGAGCCCGATGACGGGCACGCGAGTCAACACGACCGCGCGCTCGATCGTGTTCTCGAGCTCACGCACGTTGCCCGGCCAATCGTAGGCGCACAGTTTCTCCAGGGCTTCGTCCGAGACCCGTTCGACATGTTTTCCCGTTCTCCGACGGTGCTTTCCCACGAAATGCGCCACGAGGGCGGGAATATCTTCGCGCCGCGAACGCAGCGGGGGAAGCTCGATGGGAATGACGCTGAGCCGGTAGTACAGGTCTTCCTGGAACTCGCCCGCCGCAATCATCTTCCTCAGGTCGCGGTTGGTGGCCGCTATGACCCTCACATCGACGCTCTCGGTACGCTCCGAGCCGAGAGGCTCGAACTCCCGCTCCTGGAGCACGCGATGGAGCTTCGCTTGGAGCGGTTGGCCGAGCATGCCGATCTCGTCGAGAAAGATGCTCCCGCCGTGAGCGAGAGTGAACTTCCCTTTCTTGTTCGTCGTGGCGCTGGTGAAAGACCCCTTGACATGGCCGAACAACTCGGATTCCAGCAGCGTCTCCGGTATCGCGGCACAGTTGACCTTGATGAGAGGCATGCCTCGCTCCGCGCTCCGATCGTGAATCGCCCGCGCGGCGAGCTCTTTCCCGGTTCCCGTCTCCCCGGTGATCAGCACGGTGCTCTTGGACTGGGCGACCTGCCCGAGCTTCTCGATGACCGCCCGGATGGCCGCGCTCGTGCCCACGATACCGTAGTTGTTGAACTCGGTTTTCTGTTCGCTCAGCAAGTAACGATGCTCGTTGCGCAGCCGGCGATGCTCGAGCGCCTTGCCGGCGACGACGAGCAGCTCGTCCACCTCGAAGGGCTTCTGCAGATAGTCGAAAGCTCCGAGGCGCATCGCCTCGATCGCACTATCGACCGTGGCGTGTGCCGTCATCATCACCATCTCCGGTCGGTCTCCGGGCACGCTCGTTTCCACCACGGTTCGTATCAGCTCCAGCCCGGAGATCTCCGGCATGCGGTTATCGACGATCATGAGGTCGAAGTCCCGTTCCGCGAGCATCGATTGCACCATGATGGGGCTCGCGGTGACGAAGACGTCGTGGCCGTCGTCGCGGAGGGCGCGAGCCAGGGTTTTCAAGATCCGCTCCTCGTCGTCGACGAGCAGAATGGTGCCTCGCAAACCGCCTACACTCCCGTCCCATCAGGAAACTTCGACCGCAGGCCGATCTCGATCTCGGTGCCGGCGCTCGGTCGGCTCCGGGCAACGACGCTGCCGCCGAGAGACTCGACGATGTTCTTCGTGATGGCCAGGCCGAGGCCTGTCCCGCTGCGTTTGGCGGTGAAATAGGGCTCGAAGATCTTGGGAAGGTCCTCGGGTGGGATACCCACTCCCCGGTCACGTACGAAGATCGAGATCGCGTCGCTTCGCTCGATCCGGGTCTCGAGCTCCACGTCGGCGTCGTGGTTACCGCTTCGCGGGGGCGCGGCGACCACCGCTTCCCTGGCGTTGGCGAGGATGTTGACCAGCGCGGTGCGAAGGCGCTCCCCGTCGGTCACCACCAAGGGGAGACGATCGTCGAGACGGAGCTCGTATCTGAGGGAGTCGGCACCGATGAAGGCGGCCTCGGCGGCGCTGGTGCAGATGGCATTCAAATCGGCCGGTTGCAGGTCGAGCTTGATCGGCCGCGCGAAATCGAGCACGTCGCCCACCATTCGATTCAACCGAGTGACTTCGTGGTCGATGTCGAACGCGGCTTCCTCCACTTCTTCGCTCGAGGGTTTTTCGCGACGTAGGCTGCGAAGCGAGGCCTTGATGATCATCAAAGGATTGCGGATCTCGTGCGCCAGTACCGTCGACATCCTTCCGAGCGCGGAAAGTCTTTCCTTCGAAGCCGCCTCACGCTGGAACTGAGCGATGGCATCGGTCAGACGATTGAACGCCGATGCCAGGAGCGTGGCATCCTCGTCCACGAGGACTCCCCTGAGCTCGATCTTCCGTGTCAGATCACCCGTCGAAGTCATCTCTCTCATCGCTTCCGAGATCACCCCCAGCGGCCGGGTAACGGTTCGGGCAACGGCATAGCTCAAGATGACGGCGAGGAGGATGCCGAAGAGCGCGGAGACGACGAGCCCCTGGCGAAACGTGGTCAGAAACGACAGTCGCTCGCTGCGCGAGCGCATGACGAAGGCCTCGAGGCCTCCCTCGCCGATAGCCACCTCCCTCACGGCGTAATCATCGTCATGAAGGGGCCGAGCATCCATCGGCAGCGTGGCGGCTACGATTCGTCTGTCGGCAACGAGCGCGATCTCACTCTGGGTGATGGCTTGCATCTCCCGCACCAGCGCGTCGTCCAGGTAGAAACCAACGCTCAGGGTGCCCAGCTCCTCCATGGGCTCCGGGCCGACGGCGATGGGGAGGGTCGCCAGCTCGATGGCCTCCATGGCACCTCGGCGGCCGAGGGTTACCAGCACTTCACCTTCGTCGTCACGGATCTCGACGATGTCCAGTCCGACGCGATCTTTGTAATCGCGGGCGATGGGCTCGACCGTCGGGCCGTCCCCGGTCGCGACGGCGGCTTTGAGTCTCGGCAGGTCGGCCAGGAGCCAGGCCATCTGATGGAGGGTCTCGGTGCGCGAGCGGTAATGTTCTGCCAGAAGCTCCGCGGCCCGCGTCAGATCTCTTTCGAGCTCCGCCTCGGCCTCCGCCCGGACACGCACGGTAACCAGATGCGTCCCGAGCGCGATGGACAGGACGGCCACGAATGCCGAGGCCAGAAAGACGCGGTTCTTGAGAGACGATATGGCTTTCACGCGCGCTTCACTCGACTACGAAATCCACCTCGGTCGTCTCTCCCCCATTCACCCTTACGCTCCGGCGCACCCGATCCTCCCCGTCGGTCCAGACCACGACATCATAAGTCCCCGGGGCCACGCCGTCGATGCGGTAGGAACCATCGGGCTCGGTCGCATCGAAGTAACGATGCGTGAAGACGAGCACGAATGCACTCATATGCGAGTGAATCTCGCAGAACACGCGAACGACGCCGGGCTCGTCGAAACGCACCGACTTGGTCTCGCCCTTCGGGTAGCGGCCCAAATCGAAGCGCTTCGCCTTGGAAAGGGAAAAGACATTGTGAAAGAAAGGATCGCTGTTGGGAAAATCCACCGACGTTCCCGCGGTGATCGGCAAAACGTAGGGAACGAAAGTCTCTTGCCTCTGGTCGAGGGTCGCGCGCCGCCTCGCGCTCGCTTCGAAAGCGCCCTGTTGAGCTACCGCGATGTAGACGACGCTCTGCCTTCTATCGGGGCGCCCCCTATCGGTGGTGGTCAAAGAGCTCGACCCCCGGATCGAGGGACGCTCGCGCGGCGGGCCCAATGGAAGCTTGACGTCCACACGCCCGACGATGGCTCCGGTCGTAGGGTCGGCCGGTCCCGCGCCCCCTACTCCTACGAGGACCGAGGCGAGGGCGAGCCCAACGATTCGAGCCGAGGGAAGAGACGCAAACACGACTCGCCTCAGTTCCGCCATCCGTCAGAACCAGAAGAGGACTTGGGCCGCGGGAATCGTGTCCGACCTTACCCGCCCGCCGTCCCTGCGGTTGTGCTGAATCGAGAACTTGCCGAGCACATGGCGGTGGAAGTTGTAGCCCACACCGATCTCGAACCGGCTCACCGGCGCGTCCCACGTCGCAACGATTTGCGAGAAGCCGATGTGATCGGCTCGACCGGCCACATAGAAACCTGGACCGAGCTTGTATCGACCTTCGAGCATCCACGCGAGCGCGTCGAGCGGTCCCACGTCGAGCGTAGGGGCGTCCCAGCGGCTCCAGATCAGCTCCGAACGGAGGATCCAGTAACCCTGCGAGAACTCCGCGTCCATTCCCCACGCCGTTTGGAAGCCCTCGGCACCGACCTCGTCGCTCACGTAGGCGCCTCGCGCTCCCGAGACCCCGACGATCCACGCCGGACCGGGACGCCATCCCAGGCGACCGGCGAGCTGCTTTCCCGAGTTGTCGTCCCGGACCAGAGGATTCGTCACCGTGCCTTGAGTCACCGCCAGCGCGCCCTCGAGCCGTTGGTTGGCCGCGCGCACCGAGGCACCCGTATCCCATTTCAAAGGGTTGAATATGGGAAGACCCGAGCTCAACGATCGCTCGCCGATCGAATAGTAGACCATGGCCCCCCTGCCTCTTTGCGACAAGAGCTCCGATACCGACGCCGGCGCGGCGTCGGCTCGCATCACCGTGGGGTATTGATAGGCGAGGGGGTAACCGATGAGAGGATTGTCCTGTTCGTAGCGTCGCCGCGCAAACGCACCGAAGACCGGAGGAATCCGTCCAACCTCGATGTCTACCGAACGCTCGGGCCACGGCTTCAGGCGAACGTAGAGCGCGTAGGGTAAGGGCACATCGAGATTGTCGGTTCGAATCTCGGTCAGGAAGGCGAAATGATCGTTCGCGTGGAGCTCGGCGGCGAAGTTGACGCGAAAGATTCTCAGGCCGCTGCGGTCGTACTGCACGAAATTGAAATAGCCTTCGTCGCGGGCGGAGTAATTGACGATCAGCTCTCCACCGTACCGGATTCGCTCGGAAGCAGACGCAGACACCGCTAGGGCGAGACAGAGCGCGGTCCTCATCATCGGCCGCGCCGAGTATAGCTCAGGGACTTTTTCCAATAGAGTACTCAATGCCGTGGCGGGACCTTTAATCGCGGTTTCGACGAAGCCTTGGCGAAGTCGAACGCTCCGCTCGCACAGGGTGGGCTGAGTTGGTCATCACCCTGCTTGAGCTACCATAAGGTCGAATGAAAGTTCTCTTCTCGCCCGCCTACCAGCTCGAGCTGGATCCCAAACAGGCGTCGAACCTCGAGCCCTATCCACCTCTCGGAACGCTGTACGCTGCGGCGAGGCTCAGGCAGGGCGGGCACGACGTGCGCCTCTCGGACTCGATGCTGGTCTCGGGCCATGCCGAGTTCGAGGCCCACCTCGAAAGCTTCCGTCCGGATCTCGTCGCCATTTACGAGGACGACTTCAATTATCTGTCCAAGATGTGTCTCACCAACATGCGTGAAGCCGCGCGCACGAAAGCCAGGCTCGCCAGAGCCAGGGGAGCACTCGTCGTGGTGCACGGCTCGGACGCCACCGATCACCTGGAGTCCTATCTGGAGACGCCGATGGATTTCGCCATCCTTGGAGAAGGCGAGCAAACACTCTTCGAGCTCGCCGAGGCGCTATCGTCGGGCAACGGTGATGAAGCGAAACGAGTGGCCGGGCTCGCGTTTGTCGATCCCGATGGACGCGTCGTGAAGACATCGGCGCGCGGATTCCTGCGTAATCTCGACGAGCTCCCGTTCCCCGCCTGGGACCTCGTGGACATCGCGCGCTACCGCCGGGCCTGGAGGGCCCGACATACGCGCTTTTCCATCAACATGGTCACCACCCGCGGCTGCCCCTATCGCTGCAACTGGTGTGCGAAGCCAATCTACGGACAACGTTACAACGTCCGGTCCCCGGCGGCGGTCGCCGAGGAGCTTTCGTGGCTCAAGGGGACCATCGAGCCCGATCACGTTTGGTTCGCGGACGACATATTCGGTTTGAAGCCGGGTTGGGTCGAGGCATTCTCCGAGGAAGTGGAGGCCCGAGGCTGCGCGACCCCCTACAAGGTCCAGGCGAGGGTCGACCTGATCGACGACGGTGTGGCGCGAGCTCTAAGACGTTCCGGCTGCGAAAGCGTATGGGTCGGAGCCGAGAGCGGATCGCAGCGAATCCTGGATGCGATGGACAAGGGGACGACGGTCGAGCAGATTGTCGACGCCACGCGTCTGCTGAGAGCCGAAGGCATGGCCGTGGGCTTCTTCCTGCAGTTCGGCTATCCCGGCGAGGTTTGGAGTGATATCGCCCGCACCCGGTCTCTCGTGCGGGACGCGGCGCCGGACGAGATTGGCATATCGGTCAGCTACCCGCTGCCGGGAACGCCTTTCTACGAGCGGGTTCGAGCGGAGCTTGCCGTCAAGTCGAACTGGGCTCACAGTGACGACCTCGATCTGATGTTCGTTGGAACCTACCCGCCGGAGTTCTACCGGGCTCTCTATCGCCTCGTTCACAGCGAGTTCCGCTTGCGGCGCGAGCTCCGGAGGCTGCCCCATCCCCTTCGACTGGCGCGTTGCCTCGCCAATCTCGCGCGATGGACCGCAGCTCGCATCGCGCTCTCGAGGTGGTCCCGCAAGGGAAACCCGGAAGTGCGCTCTCGAAGGCCGACGGTCGAAGGTGGACACGAAGTGCCGCCTCGTCGGCCGCCTCCGTCAAGACTACGGCGGTCCCGCCGAAGCTCTAGCGAAGGCGGGTTCGAGGCAGAGTCGCGTTAGCTCTCGCGACTTTCCTCATTACGTAATCCGCTTACGAGCGCGGTAACGCGCGGAACGCTTGCGACGCGGAACCAACCCACGCTTCGCGCTTCTCGGTCCAAGGCACGCGATTTGCTTCGTCTCTTCTCGTGGATTTCCGCGTGAGCGAGCTAACACGAAAGGCGCTCGCTGCAGGCTCGACCAAGCTGGCCTGGGACGTTCTGGGACGTCTGTTCGGTTTCCTTCTCTCGATTCTGCTCGCCCGCAGTCTGGGCGCGTCCGGCTTCGGAAGCTACGCCGTGTACTGGTACGGGGCGTTCATGATCGCCCAGTTGACCGACCTCGGCCTTCATCTCGTCAGCCTGCGAGCGATGTCGAGCTCCCCCTCAACCAAGGTCCTCGCGAGTGCCGTTGCCGCGAAGCTCATGCTGACAGGGATCGTGGCCGCGGGATCGTTCGTCTATTCCCCCTCGAGGCTCCTGCTCCTCCTTCTCGCGGCGCAATTGCTCGGCTCCTGGGTGGAGCTGTTCGGAGTCGCTCTGAGAAGCCGCGGCCTGGTGGGACGGGAAGGGGCTTTGCTCGCTCTACTTCGCGGGGGCTGGATCCTGGCGGCGGCGTGGACGATCACCCGAGGTGAATCCGTCGAGAATCTGGCGCTCGGACTCGCGACCGCGAGCCTCGTCGTTCTTCTGCTCGCTCTTGCCGCCGCCGCGGCGACGATCCGGGAGTGGGGCCGCGCGTCAACGGCCGGCGCGGCAACGCTGCTGCGAGAAGCCGTGCCGCTCGCAACGACCGGTGTGATCACTCTCGTTTACCTGCGGGCCGACCTCTTCATCGTTTCCGCCCTGCGGGGCAGTTACGAAGCGGGTGTCTTCCAGGCTGCCTTTCGGCTGTTCGAGGCGACGTTCGTGGTGTCCGGCGGGCTTGCCGCGGGGACGTTTCCGCTGCTCGCCTCGCGATTCGGCCGGAGCGACTTCGCCTCGCTCGCGCGTCTGCTTCTCGCGTGGTCCCTTGCACTCGCCTTACCAATTGTCGTGGCCTTCACGTTGTTCGCGGAGACTCTCACCGTTGCCTTCTATGGCGAGGGGTTCCGAGAGGCGGCGAACCCTCTCGTCTACCTCGGCATCACGCTTCTCGCGGTGTTCGTCAACGCCTCGACGACGCACGTCCTCATCGCGGCGCATCGAATGAGGCGACTCGTCGCCGCCATCGCCGTGCGTCTCGCTGTGGGAGTGGCGTTCGATGTGATGTTGGTTCCCTCGTACGGCGCCACGGGAGCGGCGATCGCGGTGCTCATCGCCGAGCTCAGCTTGACCATCGTCAGTTCGAGCCTGATGGCGGACCTCGTTCTCTTCCCGGCAAAGCCAAACACCCTCGAGACACAGGAGCTCTCGTCGTGCTCCTAGCATTCGACGCCACGACCATTCGGGGCAACAAGACCGGCGTGGGCTATTACACCGAGCGCCTCCTGGAACGGCTGACGCAGGTGGGAGGCGAAGCCAATCCAGTCGACGAGGTTCTTGTCCTCTCGAACCGAGAGCTCGATCTCCCGGAGTTTCCGAGAACGCGAAACGTACTCGAGGGTCGCTTTCCCGTCCGCGCCGTCTGGATGCAGGCCGTGCTCCCTTTCGTGCTCGAACGTCTTCGCCCCGATCTCTGTCATTTCACGAATTTTCTCGGACCCTACTTCACCGACGTTCCTTACGTGGTGACCGTGCACGATATGACGCTCGAGCTCATGCCACGCCACCACACCTGGCGCAAGCGCCTCCTGACCAAGGCGCTATCGCCCGAGATCGCCCGGCGCGCCCGTCATGTCATCACCCCCTCGGAGTCGGCGCGAGAGGACGTGGCACAACTGTTCGGCATCGATCGCGCGCGAATCAGAGCCATCCCCCACGCACCCCATCCGGAGTTTCGCCCATCGCGAAGCGAGGCGACTGCGGCGTCGCTCGCGGAGCGCTACGGTGTCGAGCGTCCCTACCTTCTCTACGTCGGCACTCTCGAGCCGCGGAAGAACCTCGTTCGCACGATCCGTGCTTTCGCCAGAATCGCCACACGGTTCCCGGATCATCGGTTCTACCTCGCAGGGGATCTGGGCTGGCATTCGTCGGAGCTCATCGCCACCATCGAGGCTCTCGGCCTGGAGAGCCGGGTCAAGAGGCTCGGCTACGCCAGCGAAAGCGACCTTCCCGCGCTCTACTCCCACGCGGAGCTGTTCGTCTACCCGTCGCTCTACGAAGGTTTCGGATTTCCCGTCGTCGAGGCCATGGCCTGTGGCACTCCCGTCGTCACCTCCAATACCTCGTCTCTCGCGGAGGTTGCCGGGGGCGCCGCGCTTCGGGTGAATCCGTTCGACGAAGTCGAGCTTGCGGAGGGGATCGACTCGGGACTCTCGGACGCGAGTCTGCGCGAGCGGCTCGCGCGAACCGGCCTGGCACGGGCGCGCTCGTTCAGCTGGGAGCGCACCGTGAGCGAAACGCTCGAGGTATACCAGGAGGCGCTCGGGCGGGCGACCGTTCGAGCGCGGCCTCGCCTGGTGTCGGGCTCACGCACGGCGCGGGCCATCCTCGACACGATCACCTACGGGGCGGAGTTCGACTTTCCCATGAGGCTCGACGAGATCCATCGCGCCTTGATCGAAGTTCCGGCCTCGAAAATGGAAGTGGCCCGACTCCTGGTGGAAGACCCGCTTCTCCAGGAACGGATCGACCGCGTGCCACCGTACTACTTCCTCGCAGGTCAGAGGAGCAGCATCGCGACTCGGCGCAACGCGCGCCTCCGGACCCGAGCCCTTCTGGAGAGCAAGCGTCACGCGATCGGACTGGTTCGCCGAGCTCCGTTCGTCCGAATGGTCGCCTTGTCCGGGGCCAGCGCGCACGACAACGCCAAGGACGGGGACATCGATCTGTTTCTGGTGACGGCTCGGGGGCGCGCCTGGACCGTGGCCCTCTACCTCTTCGCGGTGATGAAGGTTCTCGGGCTGAGAAGAACGCTGTGCCTGAACTACTTCGTAGCGGAAGATCGGCTCGAGCTCGCCGAGCGAGATCCCTTCACCGCGAGTCAGATCGTGGGGATGAAGCCGCTCTTCGGACGAGACCAGTACATCCGTTTGGTCCGGGCCAACGCGTGGGGCGCACGGTTCTTCCCCAACTTCTGGCAAGGATATCCCCGTCTTCAGGACGAATGCGCGAGAGACGAGACTGTCGGCTCGTTCTTCTGGGAATGCGCCCTGGCTCCTTTCGGAGCGCTCATCGAGCAGGTTTCCTGGCGGGTTCTCGGCTGGCACCTCGGCCGACGGGTTAGACAATCGGACCGTCCGGACGCGGTCAAGCTCGAGCCCGGTCTCATCAAGCTCCACTTCAACGACCACAGTCGATCGTTGGGGGAGAGGATCGCCGCGATTCGAAGGGCCCGGATCGCGCCCGCCGCCGAGACACCGGCGGAATCGGTGCCCGAGGTCGATCATGCTCGCTCGGTGTGAAGCGACCGAAGACTTTTTCAAGCTTCGATGTCCCGAATGCGGGGCCTCGGCCTTCGCAGCCGGCTACGACGTTCTTTGCCCCACCGAGGGACGGCGGATCGAGGGTGCGGACGGGGTGCTTCCTTTGCTTCGCTCCGATCGCCAGTACGAGCTTCGACCGTTTCTCGAGGCCTACCGTACCGTGCGACACGAGGAAGGATGGGGCGGCCCGCCTGATTATTACCTCGGCCTTCCTCTGCACGATACGACCGGTCGCCACCGAGCCATCTGGAAGCTGCGGGCTCGCAGCTACCGCATCCTCTGTGCAGAGATCGAGGCGCGCTTCGGCAATGCTTCGCTCCGCGTCCTCGATCTCGGTGCGGGCAACGGATGGCTCTCGTATCGTCTCGCCCGGATGGGGCACTTCGTGCTCGCCACCGACATTTCTCTCGACCCCGAGGACGGCCTCGGCGCACTGCCCCGCTACGCCGAGGATCGGCGAGAGCTACGAGGCCTTCTGACGAAAGCTCGCGCCGAGTTCGAAGAGCTTCCTCTGGAAGACGCTCAGTTCGATATCGTGGTTCACGTCGGCTCGCTTCACTACGCCCGTTGCCTGGAACGCGCGGTTCATGAGGCTCGCCGCGTAGTTCGCCCCGGCGGGCTGTTCCTCGTGGCCGATTCGCCGACCTACGAGGAGGAGGCCGCGGGCCGCAGGATGGTCGAGCGACGACGAACCGAGCACATCGCACGATACGGCATCGACGGCATCGACCATACGACCGGGTTTCTCGTCCTCGGCTCGTTTCGGTCTCTGCTGAGACTCGCCGGGTTTCGTGTCGAGGTCCGGGCTCCCTTCGAAGGTGGCCACCGCGTCGCCCGACGCCTGTACTGCCGGGTCAAAGGGCTGCCGCCTCCGGCCCGCTTCCCCGTCTTCGTCGCGGAGCGAACACCGTGAGCGCCATCGTTCCGCTCGCCGTGCTGGCGCTCGCGCTGCCCTTCGAGCCCATGAAGCCCCTCGGAGTTATCTGGGGATTCGAGCTGAGCTTGCTCGAGCTCACCGCCGGGGGACTCCTGCTTTGCTCCGGGCTCGCGCTCACGCGTGAAGGTCGCGGGGCCGTACCTCTTGGACCGGCCGCCGTTTTTTTCCTCGCCGCTTGCCTCGTCTCGACGATTTGGGCCGATGAGCCACGGCTCCTTCCCTTCAAGGCAAGCCTGCGCGTCCTCGCGGGTATCGTCGTTTTCTTCACGACTTCGCTTGCCCTCGCGGTTCGCCAGCGATTCAGGATCCTCTTCGGGGCCCTCGCCATCGCCGGCTTGCTCGCCGCGACGATCGGACTCATCGAGCGCGCAAACTGGCCGGACCCTCTTCCCGGGCTGCGCGCTTTTCGCGAGCAGGTGTTCGAGGTCGGGGGCTCGCCGCGCATCACCGGGACCTTCTCCTATCCGAACCTTCTCGGAGGCTTCCTCGTCGCGACGATTCCCTTCGCTCTCTATTTTTTCCGCTCGAGACCGCGATCGTCATTCTTTGCTGCGGTCGTCATGTATTTGGGCGTGCTTCTGACGCACTCTCGGGGTGCCCTCCTGGGCGCGCTCACAGGAACGTTTCTCTTCTGGGCCTTAACACGGACGACACCGTTCTTCGCTCGACTGCACGGGGCTTTTTGCGTCGTCACCGTCGTCGCGTTCCTCTCCGATCCCACGTTCCGTTGGCGAATCTCGAGCGAGGGCGACCGAAGCTGGTACCAGGCACGGATCGAGCCCATGGAGAAGTCCCTGGCTCTCGCACCCGCCGAGCTCACCCAGACGAACGTCAAGGCCATCAACGCCGGCAAGCTCACGTGGGCGGGAGGCGGATCCAAACCCATTCACCTGTCCTACCGCTGGTTCCGGAAAAGCGGCGAGGTCATCGAGCCCGTCGCGATCGAAGGCGAACGGACTTCGCTCGGACGCGAGGTCGCGCCGGGGGAGTCGATCCTGCTCGCCTCGACGGTTCGAGCGCCGAGAAATCCAGGAAACTACCTTCTCGTCTGGGACATGGTGCACGAGCACACGACCTGGTTCTCGGACAAGGTGGGCCTCGGATCCCCGGTGACGGTCACGGTGGGCGACGTCGAGAAGGCGGATTCGCAGAAGGCTCCGCAGACGGCGCGGACGGTCTGGCGCCCCGGACGTCTCGAGCTCTGGACGAGCGCCTTTCATCTGTTTGCTTCCCGCCCCCTGCTCGGCGTCGGCCCGGACAACTTTCGCTGGCTCTACGGCCCCGCGGCCGGTCACGACGAATGGGACACGAGGACTTTCTCGAACAGCCTCTATCTCGAGCTCCTCGCCACGACGGGAATACTCGGCACGGCCGCGTTTGCGATTCTCATGGGCTCCGCCCTGGGCGGCCTTTTGGCGAGGCCACTGCCGATCTTGAACGCGGCCATCCTTTGCTCGCTCGCCGGCGTGCTGGTCCACGGCCTTTTGGACTACCTCTTCGAGGCGACGCCGCTCTATCTCACTTTTTGGATGACGCTGGGCGCAGCATCCGCGGCGATCCGGAGACCGTCTTCGTGAACCGCTCGAACGGTTCGCGATCCTGCCGCATTCTCGCGATCCGCCTTCATGCCCTGGGAGACGTCGTGATCACGCTTCCCTATCTCAACGACGTGAAACGGCGTAACCCTGATTTCGAGATCGATCTGCTCACGCGCCGTGAGTTTGCCTCCATTCCCCGTTCCCTAGAGCTGTTCTCTCGGATTCACGCCGTAACCGGAGGGCGCCAGTTCAAGCTGCAATGTCTCTTCACCAGCGTGCTTCTTCCCCGGCTCATATCGAGGGACTACGACGTCGTGGTCGATCTGCAGAACAACGAGATCTCCCGCGCGGTGACCCGCTTCCTGCGCCCGCATCGCACCTCGCGGTTCGATACCACGGCTCCTCGGCCCGCGGGAGAAAGGACGCGAGAAGCTCTCGACGCGGCGGGACTGGGTCCGGCAGGCCTCGACGCCGATCTCGTTCTCCGCAAGCACGAAGGGGCACGAGACCTCCTCGCGGAAGCCGGCTTCCGAAAAGAGCACCGACTGATCGTTCTCAACCCCGCTGGCGCCTTTCCGTCGAGAAACTGGCCGGTTGCAAGCTACGCCCGCTTTGCCCGCGCGTGGCAGAAGATCGACGACCGACCCACGAGCTTTCTCGTCCTTGGGCTTCCCTCGATGAAGCGGAAAGCCGAGGCCCTGCGCGCCGAGCTCGATGGTCGGCTTCTCGATCTCGTCGGCCTCACGACTCCCTCCGAGGCGTTCGCGATCGTCCGCAAAGCCGATCTCGTCTTATCCGAGGACTCCGGGCTCATGCACATGGCATGGAGCTCCGGCGTTCCCACCATCGCGCTTTTCGGCTCGAGCCGGGGCGATTGGTCACGGCCCCTCGGCGCGCGATCGATTTGCCTCGACTCGGGCGATCTCGAGTGCGGTTATTGCATGGAAGAGCTGTGTCGGTTCGGCGACGTGCGCTGCTTGACCCGCTACGAGCCCGCCCGCGTGGCCGAGCTGGGAATGAAGCTCGTGATGGAGAGCCGATGATGGCGACGGTATACGCGATGTTGAATCGCATCTGGGGGAGCCTCTCGGGCCTCGTGACTCTCGCGATCGTCGGCGTCGTCTTCTCACCCGAAGAGCAAGGCTTCTACTACACGTTCCTGTCTCTTCTCACGTTTCAGACTCTCGTGGATCTCGGGTTCGGTGGCGTCGTGCAACAGTTGGCGAGTCACGAATGGGCGCAACCCCAGTCCCACTCGCGCCTCGCTTCGCTCGTGCGCATCGCGCTGCGATGGTACCTCGCAACTGGCGCGGTCGTGGGAGTTGGACTGGGGCTTTCGGGAAGTATCTACTTCCGGACATTTGCACCCGACACCGCAATCGCCTGGGAAGGGATCTGGTGGCTCTCGTGCGTGCTCACTGGGGCAAGGTTCGTCACCACGCCGCTCTTCTCCGTCCTCGAGGGAGTGAACCGCGTCGACGAGGTCTATGCCGTTCGCCTCGCTCAGGCGGTCTCGGATCGTGTCGCCGCGATCATCGCGATCCTGGCAGGGAGCGGCCTCGCCGCCATCCCCATTGCACGGGCCGTGTCTCTCGGCACGGGGCTCGCCGGGCTGGGGCGCCAAGGCATCGGCTTCATTCGCGACCATCTCGGAATCGTGTCGGCCTCGATCTCCTGGAGGCGAGAGGTTTGGCCCCTGCAGTGGCGTTTCGCCGTGAGCTCTGCCGGGGGTTACGTGCTGTTCTCCCTCTTCACCCCGGTCTTGTTCGCATCCCACGGCCCCGAGGTAGCGGGCCGCATGGGGATGACCCTTGGCGTCGCGGGCGCGCTGATGTCCACGGCGTTCTCATTTGTCGTCACCCGAGTCCCGCGGCTCGCCGTCCTCGCCGCTCGGCAAGAGTACGAAGCCATGGACGCGGAGTTTCGCCGCGCCGCAACGCGTTCGATAGCCTTCTCGACGCTGGGCGCCGTTTCGTTCTGTGGCGTGATCTGGTCGCTCTCCCCGGTCGCGGAGAGGTTTCTTCCTCTCCGCGAGAGCGCCATCCTGCTGGCCGCGAGCGTTCTGCAACAGCTTCGGCTGGCGATGGGGAGCTATCTGCGCGCTCACAAAAAGGAGCCTTTCACGCCGCTGTACCTCGCGGAGGGGCTGCTCGCCGTGGGCGTGCTCGCTCCTCTCGGAGCGCATTTCGGATCGATGGGTATGGTGCTGGCGTTTCTCGCCATTACCGTCGTCACTTTGCTTCCCGCCATCTGGATCTTCGGCCACTGCCGCTCGCTGTGGCACGGGACCCGCCTCGCGGAGGCATTGTGACCGTCCTCTATCTCGAAGGTCTCAAGAAATGAACCTGGGTATCGTGCTCCCGGGATTCGCCGCCAGCGATGAAGACTGGTGCATTCCCGCAATCACGAACCTCGTACGCTCACTCTCCGAGCGGCACGACGTGCGCGTCGTGGCGCTCCGCTATCCTCATCGCCGTGAGCCGTATCGAGCCCACGGCGCCCGAGTCTTCCCCGTGGCCGGAGCTCAATCGAAGGGTCTCTCCCGAGCTCTGCTCCTTTCACGCGCCGGTCGAATCATCCTTTCCCAGCACCTGCGCCGATCCTTCGATGTGATACATGCGTTCTGGGCCGACGAGCCCGGCTACCTCGCCATCCAGGCGGCGCGATGGCTGCGACGGCCCGCAATCGTCACGATTGCCGGCGGTGAGCTCGTCGCGATGCCGGACATCGATTACGGGGGGCGAACGAGTATTTTGAACCGCTATTTCGTTTCCCGAGCTCTTGCGCGCGCGGCGTGCGTCACCGCCGGATCGATCGCCGCAGCCCTCCTCGGCGAACGATACGGTGGCGTGACCTTTCTCCCGCTTGGCGTCGACCTCGAGCGGTTCACTCCAGGCCCGCCCACGCCCGAACTTCTCTCGGGCTCTCCCAAGCTCCTTCACGTCGCCTCGCTCACTCCGGTGAAGGACCAGGCCACGCTTCTCCGAGCGTTCGCCCGAACGAGTCAGTCCTTGCCGCGAGCCATGCTCCACATCGTCGGCGATGGGCCGTCGAAGGAGGGACTGAAGCGACTCGCATCCGAGCTGGGTGTGGCGAAGAGAGTTTCTTTTCATGGGTCGGTGGCACACGACGCGCTCCCCGATTTCTACCGCTCTTCGGATCTGCTCGTCATGAGCTCGTTGTACGAGACGCAGGGTCTCGTGGTCCTCGAGGCCGCCGCTTGCCGACGGACGACCGCGGGTACACGGGTGGGCGCCATCGCCGACTTGAATCCCGCGACCCTGCCCGTCGAGCCGAGGGACGACGCCGCCCTGGCCTCTGCCATCCTCGACGCGCTCCGTAATCCCGAAGCCCTACAAGAAAGGGGACTGATGGCGGAACGGCGGGTGCGCGCGAGATATTCTCTGGGAACGACCGTGTCGGCTCTCGAGGCACTCTACGAAGAGCTCGCGACGCGGTATCGGCGTGGAGGAATCTCGTCGACGGCGAAACCGCACGCCACCATCCGGGAGGGGTACGGTAGGATGGGACGCACGCCGCGAGTCAGTCAGGAGCCACCATGAGCCAGGAAGAAAGGAATCAGCAAACCCTCGAGATCGTGATCGGGGAGAGAGTGTTCACACGTTTGAAGACCCAGGTGCTGGCGATCTACCTGGTTTCTTTCGTTCTCGCCGCCGCCCTCGGCTCGGCGCTGACCTGGCAGTACCATTCGCTCGCAGCGCTGTCCAGCTCGCGCATCGCGGAGTACAGGTTGCTCGTGGCGGAAAAGCTCGAGGAGCTCCATCGGCTCGATATGCAAGAAGTGTCCAAGAGGACCCGCCCCGCCCTGACCTGCGAGACCGCGCTCGACGAGCGAGACGCTTTCCGTCTACTCGAGGCCGAGCTCGGGCGGGCGCCCCATGCGTCCGAGCACCAGCAACTCCTCGACACCGCGGCTGATTTCGGAGTCTGCGATATCGGCGAGGTGAGGCACATTCTCGAGGATGCCGTCAACGTGGCGCGAGTCGATACGGTGTACCGACTCCTCCTGGGACGGCCCGCCGACCCGATCGGACGGTTTATCTACGGCTACTGGCTCGCGAGTGGCGTCGACGTGGGCGCGGTAGGTCGCGACATCATGACGTCGACGGAGTTCCAGAGGCTGAAGAAGCTGGCCACGGATTCCTAGCGGAAGGAATCGTTCTCGTCGAGCGCGACTCCGACTCCGAGCCGGAGCGCGCTCGCTCGAGAAACGTCGTCAGGACGTGGTGGTCCTGGCCGAGCGCAGCGAGTCGATGTACTCGCCCGCCTTCTTCATGCCGTCGTCGATCTTCTTGAACAGGGTTGTTCCCCGTTCGTTCAATTTCTCCGCGTCCGGCTTGAGGCTCGCGATCCCGCTCGGATTCAGATCGTGGCCGAGGTAGGTCCACTGGTCCTTGAGGCTCGTGATGAAAGGCTCGTATTCTCCGCGAGCCTGCTCGACCGCGTTCAACACACCGTCGAAATGCTTTCGCGTCTCGACCATCCGCTCCTCGCTGCGCTTGCGCAGATTCTCGCTCGTGATCTGCTCGATGCTCTGGCTCCAGCTCGCGAAGTAGGCTTCGGCCTCGACTTTCATCTCGTCCACCTTCTTGCGAACTTCTTCCCGCTGCTTTTCGCTTCGCTCGATCCCCTTTTCGATCCCCTTGTAGGAGTCACGAATTTCCTTGGAATCGGTCTTCTCGAAGAGCGCATTGTAGGAACCCAGGGTCTTCTCGATCTCCCCTCGGGCGGTTACGGCTTCCTTGATCACATCTTCGGCCTTCTTGATGAGGCTGTCGGTCATCTTGAGGCCTTCGGGGTCGGAGCCGAAAATCTGAGCTCCGACGCCTTGCGGTAGAGACACCACCGCGACGAGAGCCAACACCGGCCAGAGAATGCCAGTCTTCCTTACGAAATCCTTCATTGGTTTCCTGCCTTTCATGGCGCGCATCAATCCTCGCGCAACCAGCTCCGAACGCGATTTTCACGCGCCCTCGTCCCATTACGAGTTTTCTCGAAGACGCACACCTTATCTCAAGCCGGTCATCCGGTCAAATGGTTCGAGCTATCAGACCGGACGCGATGATCGCGGACGACTGCCTTTCAGTAGATGGCTGCCCCGCCATCGGCAGCTCTTCGATCGAGCCCGCCTTCGAGCATCCCGTCCTCGCGATTTACGACTATCACCTGAGCTACTCCTTGGGAATCGTTTTCGCGAAGCTCGTGTCCGAGCCAGTTCAGGATGCGAAGCGTGTCGGGGGAGAAGCCGTATCGCTCATAGTTGAGACGGTCGGGCAGCCATTGGTGGTGAATGCGACCAGCGTCGACCGCCTCCTGGGCGTTCATGTCGTGATCCACCACGTTGAGGATCGTCTGGAGCACGGTATTGATGATGGTCCTGCCACCGGGGCTTCCGGTCACCATGAAGAGCTCGCCGTCCTTGGCAACGATCGTTGGGGTCATGCTCGAGAGCATCCGTTTTCCCGGAGCGGCGAGGTTGGGCTCGGTGCCGATGAGCCCGTTCGCATCGGTGAGACCCGGGCCGGCGTTGAAATCACCCATCTCGTTGTTGAGAAGAAACCCGGCTCCCGCGACGACGATGCCGGACCCGTAACCGTACTCGAGAGTATAAGTGACGGCCACGGCGTTTCGCTCGGCATCGACGATGGAAAAGTGGGTCGTCTCCGGGCTTTCCGAAGACCAAACGAAGCTCTCGGGCGACGACGACGATGCCTGGTCGAGTCGAATCGTCTGGCGTAGCTCGGCGGCGTAGTCTTTCGACGTCAGTCGCTCGACGGGGATGGAACGGTTGAAATCGGGGTCGCCTAGATATCGCGCCCGATCGGAGTAAGCCCGCCGCATCGCTTCCGCCATCCGATGGAGGTTTCGAGCCGCGCCGAATCCTTCACCTCTCAAGTCATAGCCTTCCAGGATGTTCAACATCTCCACGAGAACGATGCCTCCCGAGCTCGGCGGCGGCATGGAGATGATCTGGTAGCCGCGGTACGTACCGCGAACCGGCTCCCGCCGCTTGGCCTGGTAAGACTTCAAATCCTCTCTGGTTATGAGACCCCCGTTTGCCATCATGTCCTTCTCGATGAGCTCGGCGGTCTTGCCCTCGTAGAATCCCGCGGATCCATTTTCCGAGATCCGGATCAGCGTCTCGGAGAGATCGGCCTGCTTCAATGTATCCCCGAGCTCGTACGGACGGCCGTTCTTCGAGAACTGGGCGACGGAAGCGGGGTACTGGCGCATGCGCTCGAGCGCACGCTCCAGGGATCGCGCCAGCGCATCGGTAACGGGGAACCCGTCGCGAGCGAGACGGATGGAAGGCTCGAGGAGCCGTTCCCATGGAAGGCTCCCCCGCTCCTTCCACGCGAGGTGCAAGCCCGCCACCGTCCCCGGGACCCCGACCGAGAGATAGCTCAGATGGTGCTGCTCGTAACTGTACTCACCGCGCTCGTCGAGCCACATGGTGGGACTCGCTTTCGCCGGAGCCACTTCCCGGAAATCGTAGGCTTCGGGCTCACCCACGGCCGGACGATAGACGAGAAAGCCTCCCCCTCCGATGTTGCCCGCGGTCGGATGAGTGACCGCGAGCGCGAAGGCCGTCGCCACGGCGGCGTCGATCGCGTTGCCACCCGCCTTCAGCACGTCGATTCCGACCTGCGACGCGAGATGATTCTGTGAAATCACCATGCCGTGACGCGCTCGCTCGGGGGCATTTCCTGCCAGAAGGAACTGGGTGAAGAACGTGAGTGTGAAAATGGTGGCGGAAACGGCCGTGAGACTTCGGGTCAACCTGCTCATGAAATGCATCTCCCGTCGAAGATTCTAGCCTACGCCGGGCTCATCCGGCGTCCGCCGTCACGCTCCCGTCGAACGATAGGCGATTACGTCGATCTCGACGAGAAGTCCCAACGGAAGGGCGGCGGCTTGAATGGTCGTGCGAGCGGGACGATTGCCCGCCATCATTCTTTCATAGACCGCGTTCATCCTCGAGAACTCGGTGATGTCGGCGAGAAACACGCCGCAGCGGACGACGTTTTGGAGGCTCGAGCCCGCCGCCTTCAAGATCGCCTCGATGTTCTCGAAGACCTGCTCCGTCTGCGCTTCGACTCCGTCGCCGAGCTTTCCCGTCACCGGATCGACGCCTCCCTGGCCCGATACGAACACGAGGTCGCCCAACCTCACCGCCGGTGAATAGGGTCCCACAGGTTTCGGAAGCTCGGGCGCGGAAACGAATTCGTGTCTTCTCGACTCGGTCACCTTGTCTCTCCTTTTCTTCCTATAGATGCGGTGCTTCAGCCGCGGATCGTTGGGGTCGCTCTCGATCGGACCGGCTTCCCACACGGCCGGGTCGATGTCGGGGAAATAGACGGCGTCCTTCGCCTCGATGCGGTCGGGGACCAGCGCCAGGTCGATGACGTCGGCGTAACACATCGCCTCATCGTAGATGCGAGCGCCGCCGATGAACCACACGTCGCCCTCGCAGGCGTCGACGGCTTCGGCCAAGGTGGGAAAGCACTCCACGCCCTCGATGTCCCGCGAGGTGATCACGACGTTGCGCCGCCCGGCGAGAGGTTTCCGAGGGAGGGACTCCCAGGTCAGGCGGCCCATCACGACGGTTGTGCCCATCGTCAGGCGCTTGAATCGCCTGAGGTCGGCCGAGTAGTGCCACGGAATGCGGCCCCCAACGCCGATGATACCTTCAGGAGATACGGCGGCGATGATGCCCCGCGTCAAACCGCCACCTTGAAAGGGATCGCCGGATGGGGCTCGTAGCCTAGGAGCTCGAAAGCGGAGAGCACCGTTTCCGTATCTTCGGAGAGCAACGCCTCGATGTCATCGAGCGAACGAAGATCCGGTGAGATTCGCAGGCGCGGCAGAGTCCTTGGCGCGCGGGTGAGCTGTTCCCGGAGCCCAGGCACGTGGTCGTATTCCGACATGGATCCATCCGGCTTCGCCGTGTAGATGTGCGCATCGATGAGAGTGTGCCCGAATAGGCCCGGGCGCAGGCCCACGAAGTGCGAGAAGAGCTCCAGGAGCAGGCTGTAACCGGCGATGTTGTAGGGAATGCCGAGCGCGACGTCGCAGCTTCGCTGGGTCAAATGAAGATTCAAACGGGGTGTCCCTCCGGAATCGTTCTGGACGTTCAGCACGAACAGGCAATGACAGGGCGGGAGGGCGCTCGTCTGCGCGTTGCCGGGGGCCCAGGCACTCACGACGAGACGACGCGACATCGGGTGGCGTTTCAGCTCTTTCAGCACCCAGGCGATCTGGTCGTTGAAAGTCGCTTCTCCATTCTCGTGGACGGGGAAGTGTCGCCAGAGATTTCCGTAGGCGCTTGGAACGCGATCCGACTCGTCCACCCAGGGATCCCAGAACTTGCAGCCGTGCCGACGCAGCAGCCCGATGTCGGGGACACCCGAGAGGAACCAGAGGTTCTCGATGACGATGTTCTTCCAGGAAATAGCCTTCGTGGTGAGAAGGGGAAAGCCGCCCGCCAGATCGACCTCGTAGTTGATGTTGAAGGTGGAGATCGTGTCGACCCCGGTGCGGTTCTCCTTTCGTGTTCCCGTCTCGAGGACCTCTCGGACGGTGTCGAGGTAGACCTTCATCGGGATGGCGTATGATAGGCGCGGCCATCAGGCGGGGGCAAATCGCTAGAAAGAAGCTTCGAGTGCCCCGATGAAGCGGTCGACGTCGCGGCCGTCGTTGTAGACGTGAGGCGTCACGCGGATGGACGAGCCCCGGACGCTCACGAAGACCTTCTGCTCCGCGAGTCTGGGGAGAAAATCCGCCGGCGGCTTCCCTTTCGTCTGAAGCGCGAGATAATGCGGCGCTCGTTTGTCCCGCGGCAACGCCGAAAGACCGAGAGCCATCGACCTTTCGGCGATCTCGTCGGTGAGCGCACCGATTGTTTCCGCGAGGTTCCGGACCCCCCAGCTCAAAATGCGGCGCAACCCCGCTTCGGCGGCCGGTACAAGGGCAAAGTTCGAACGCTCGCCCACGTCGAAACGACGCGCGCCTGGCTGAAAGTCGTCTCGGTAGTCGACGAGTCGAGCGAAATTCTCCGCGTTTGCCCGGTGGATCCAATTGTGCTCGAGGGAAGTTCCCTCCCGCTGCCATCGCTCGGAGACATAGAGCAAGCCGAGCGAGTACGGCCCCATGAGCCACTTGTAGGTTGCCGCGGTGAGGAAGTCGGGCGCGATTCGCGAAACGTCGATGGGGTACGCGCCGGCAGACTGGGTGACGTCGAGCGACAGCGCCACACCCTGCGCGCGGCAGGCGTCCGAGATCGCCACGAGGTCGAGTAGCCCGCCGTCGGTCCAGTGACATTGCGGAAGCGCGGCAATCGCAACGTCTCCATCCAGAGCACCGAGCACCGCGCGCGTCCAGTCACCGTCCGCAGGTCGAGCGATCGTGTGAACCCTGGCACCCACCTCGCGGGCTCGCTCACGCCAGGGATATATGTTGGAGGGGAACTGGTCTTCCACGACCAGCACGGAATGTCCCGCCGAGAGCGGCAGGCTCCTCGCCGCGGTCGAGACCCCATAGCTCGCCGCGGGGATGATCGCGACGTCGTCAGCACGCGCGTTGACGAGCTCGGCAAAGGCGCTCCGAAGGGCGTCCGATCCGGTGAAGAAGTCCTCCGCCGAAATCGTCCACGGCCGGGCCTTGCGCTCGAGCCCCTCGATACCGGCGTCTCGCACTTCGCGCATCAACGGAGACATATAGGCGCAGTTCAAGTAAGTCACGTCGTCGGGTATTTCGAAGAGGTGACGCTGGCAGGGAATCTTCATCGCATCGTCGCTCAACGGGCGGCCATGAGCTCCTTCAGCTGCCTCAGAGTCGCTTCGACTTTCAGCTCGATACCTTTCTCGCCGTACTCGGCCGAGGCTCTCGTCGGATCTCCTCTCACCCCGCTTCCTTCGTATCCACCTCCGGGTGCACGCTGGTCCAGTCGGATGTGCTGCGGGGCGACGGCCAGAAGCTGCGACGTGTCCGAGATTCCCGCATGCGTGCCGATCGCCTCCTCGGACTCACCCTGGGAGACGAGCCACTCGCGAAAGCCGTTTCCGGAGTAGTAGTCGGACGCGAAATGAACCCGAGTCTTGCCGCCTCTCCATTCCTCGTTCAACGCCTGCGCGACCTCCGCCATCCCCTCCTGGTTCCCTCCGCTGTCGCCGATGAAGACGATGTCGGTGAAGCCGTGGGCCATCAGGCTTCGCGCCGCATACTCGCATATCTTCTTGAAGTACTCGTTGGGAAGCGTGATGGAGCCGGCAAAGCGCATGTGCCCAGTGGGCGGGTCGATTCCCCCTTCGGGGACATAGGTGATGATGGGAGCGACCAGAGCGTTTCCCAGGCGACGGGCGATCCTCTCCGCGGCGGAGCGGATGATGAATTTGTGCTTGCCGAGCACCATGTGAGGTCCGTTCTGCTCGGTGCCGGCCGAACCGACGATGACCGTCGTCGTTCCGTTTGCGATTCGGTCCCGGACCTCGGTCCAGGTCAGCTCGTCTAGAAAGACCGTGTCGGGACCCTGCCCCGATGCCACCGCGGTGGCCCCGAGCCACGCCGTTGCCATCAAAGAAAGTCTCATCGATTCCTCATTTCTGGTTTCGCCCATCGAGCACGATACGCGCGAGGTGAACGCGCGATGGGCCGCCCCGCTCGTAGGACTCGGTCCAGGCGATGTAGAGCTCACCCTGGAAATTTACGACGCGCGGAAAGCCGCTGGCGCGCCCCGAGGAGGTGCGGGCGACGGGGACGTGACCGCCCGAAAGCCCGGCCGGGGTGACAGGTTGAAAACGCACCTCACCCGTCCCCCCCTCGACGTGCTCGACCCAGAAGACGACGGCGCCGTCGTCGACCAGCTCGATGTCGACCCGACCCAGGGGCGAGCTTGCCGCCAGGCGCACCGGTGCCGAGAAGCTCTCCCCGAAGTCGCTCGAAAAAACCACCTGGACCCGTGGCTCGTCCTCGGCCGCGGAGAACCAGGCGATCGCGAGCCGCCGTCCGCTCGCGGTGACCTGCGGTCCATTCACGGGGCAACCGTCGATCTTCCATCCATCGGGGTTGAGCGCCTTCGGTTCGGTCCACCTTGAATCGACGCGGCGCACGTAGGCGATATCCCGGATCTCCTCGGCCGACCGGTCGCGGTAGGCGACGAACCACCCCTCGTCGGTGACCGCCATCGCCGTCTGACAGCACTCGCAAACCCGATCGTCGAGCAGCTGCTC
>DASPGQ010000337.1 GCA_035620555.1 Vicinamibacteria bacterium | reverse complement strand
GTACCTCCTTCTACGTGCTCAATGCCGTGGCGGGACCTGTAATCGATCGAGCCGCCACGGCTCGGGGCTGCTTACGGCGCGGCAGGCGCGCCGGGCTCGCTCCGCTCGCGCAGGCTGCACTGTACTCTTTCATCAGCCTGCCCGTCATTCCTCTGAAAGAGCATACTCGAACCGCACCGAGGCGGTTTCGCCTTCTCGGACCTCGACGACGACCTCGCGCCTTCCGAGTCGTTCGTGCCACGATTCGAGCCGGTACGTTCCTGCGGGAGCATCCTCGATGTGAAACTCTCCGTTCTCGTCGGTTACGGCGTGAAACGGATGAGGATCGACTCGAATGGCCGCCTTCATCCAGCCGTGGACGTCACACCGGACGGCGTAAAGCCCCGCCTTTTCGAGTCGCCTGACACCCGCGGCTCCCTCCATGGGGAGCGAGATGTTTACTTCGGCGGGTCCGTAGAGGTGCGTCGTGTGGAGTATGGGGTCGCTGTTGCGCGCTTCGATAGAGCTTCCGGCTCTGACCACACCGGCGTGAGGCGAGAAGCGGCAGTCGATGTTGTCGATCGTCAGAGTCGAGGACTCGAAGGGAGGGATTGCGTTTGCGGGAACGTCGAGCATGGCAACGATCGCATATCGAACGCCATGGTTCTCCGGTGAGACCACGGCGTCATCGAGGGTGTGCTCCCGGCCGCAGACTTCGGGGTCGGTGGTGTTCTCGATGCGGGTTGGCGGTGGAAAGTCGCCTCCGACGAGCCGGACGGTTCCCTCGATGCGCCCGACCGGTCGACTCGATGCCGGGCGAGACGTGAACACGTCCCGACAAGAGGGAAGCGCCACCAACGCTGCGAGAATCAAAAGAGGCGATCGGGAACGACCTCTTCGCTGGCCATTTCGCTTCGAGGGTAGCTCGACAAGGAAGGAAGAGCCCCTTCCGAGCTCGCTCTGGACCGTGACTCTTCCACCATGGTACTCCACGATGCGGGCGACGATGGCGAGGCCGAGACCCGCCCCTCCGCTTCGGCGCGAACGCGACGGATCCGCGCGGTAGAAGCGCTCGAAGATGCGAGGAAGGTCCTCATGGGGAATGCCGCGACCGGTGTCGGTTACCGAAAACCGGAGAAAGCCATCGTTCTGTTCCACCGCCATTCTGACGCGTCCATCGGGCTCGGTGTACTTGATCGCGTTGTCGAGAAGGTTCGACACCATTCGGCGAAGCTGTGAGCGGTCGCCCTCGAGCAACGCGGGCTCGATCGCGTCGAGGGAGAGCTCGATCCCCCTCGTCTCCGCGATGGTGCGGAACTGCTCCGCCGTTTCCACGACCACGTCCGCCAGTTCCACTGGTGAAGACTCGATTGGGCCGGAATCGAGGCGGGCAAGCGTAAGAAGGTCCTCCACCATGACGGACAGTCGATCGATCTCCTCGAGCTGGCTTGCCATGATGGACGCTGCTTCCGGTTCGAGCCTTCCCGAGCCGAGGGCGGCCTGTGCCTCCACCTTGAGCACCGAGAGCGGCGTACGCAGCTCGTGTGACGCGTCGGCGGTGAACTGTCTGAGCCTTTCCATCGACGCTTCGAGTCGGGCCAGCATCTCGTTGAACGACGCGCGCACTCTTTCCACCTCGGCATAGGGCCGCGCCGGCGGAAGGATCCTTTCGGAAAGACTCTGGTCGTGGACGCGCTCGGCGGCGTCGGCCACCGCGGCCAGTGGCTCGGTGGCTTGCCGGGCGAGCGCACGCGCGAGAAGCGCGGCGGCCACGAGGCCACCGAACGAGCACAGAACCATCAGCCCTCGCCAATTCTGGCGTGCGGTCCATTGGCTCTCCGCGGGAACTCCGGCGGTGAGCTCGAATCCGCGAAATTCCTTCCGCGCGACCCAGTAGATCTGACCCGCGGTCTCGAAGAAGCCCGGTGCCACGGCTCGGGCGAGCTCGGCGGAGGCGAAGAGAGGCTCTTCGCCCTTCCGAATCTGCAGCACGAAGCCGGTGCGAGCCCCGAGGTGCTCGCGCATCTCCTCCATGAGATAGTCGCTCCCGCCTGGCTCATGGTCGGCGACGAACTCCTCGAGCCATCGGAGCTCTCGCTCGCCGGCATTCTGGAGCTCGGAGCGAACGCTTCGCCAGAGGAAGAAATCGACGACGGCGAAGCTCCCGAGGAGGAGTGCCGCTTCGAACAGGAAGGCATAGCGGCCGACCGTGCCCCGGAGTGTCTTCGCCCTAAGCTCCATAACGTTCTTCGCTCAGCACGTAGCCCAGGCCTCGCACCGTCTGCAGGAGCTTCGGCTCGAATCCCTGGTCGATCTTGGATCTCAGGTAGTTCACGTAAACGTCGACGATCTTTCGGGTCCCGGAGAAGTCCCCGGACCAGACGTGCTCATAAATGACCTCGCGACTGAGTATGCGATTCTTGTTTCGCAGCAGGAACTCGAGGAGCTGATACTCGCGCGCGGTGAGGCTCAGGGCGCCTCCGCCGCGCGAAACGCGCTTGGACGCCGGATCCAACACGAGGTCGAGCACCTGCAAAAGGCCGGAGCGGTCGGGCCCGTTTCGGCGTAGAAGGGCCCGGATGCGAGCGAAGAGCTCCTCGAGCTCGAAGGGTTTGGCGACGTAGTCGTCGGCTCCGATGTCGAGCCCCCGGACTTTGCTCCGCGTGTCCTCTCGAGCGGTGAGCATCAGGACCGGCGCGGCAAAGCGTTTCGAGCGCAGCCGCTTCAAGACCTCGAAGCCATCGAGCTTCGGGAGCATGACGTCGAGGAGGATCAGGTCGTATTCATAGATCTCGGCGTAATCGAGCGCCATCTCGCCGTCGAGGGCGACGTCGACCGAATAGCCCTCCCGCCCGAGCGCCGATCGGAGGCTCCGCGACAGCTTGGATTCGTCCTCCACGAGCAGGAGCTTCATTCCGACAAGCCTAGCCGAAAGCGGTTAACCGGGGGTAAGAATCGTCGTTTCGTCACCACTCCCGCCACGGCATTGAATACTCTAGTAGTTTTTCTTGTCTGATCCCGTAATTCTGCGAGTAGCATAGCGCGGTGGAGGGGCCAACAATGCCCGACATGGCTCGAGGACTGGGCGCGATGCTCCTCGCGTCGATCCTGTCTCTGGGAGCCGTTTTCGCCCAGGAATCGGCTCCCGCGACAATTCCCCTGGTCGTGGCGGTGGTCCGAGACGGGCCTCCGACCGACCGGGATTTCACGGCTCTCGTGGAATCCGAGCTCGAACGGCATCTGCCTGACGGCGTCGTGGTTCGCTTCGATCGCCGAGAGGCCTTCGACGCCCGATGGTCTCCCGAACGCGTCTCGGCGGCTCTGGCGGCGGCCCTCGACGATCCGGACGTCGACATCGTGCTCGCCGACGGCCTTCACGCCACCCTGGAGGCGGCGCGAGAGGGACGGGTGCTCCCCAAACCCGTGGTGAGCATTTATCTCCAGCTTTCCGACGTCTTCCGGCTTCCCTACGACGCGAGCGATCGCTCCCTGAAAGAGAACCTGAGTTTCACCGTACTTCCTCATCGGGCGGAACAGGACCTCGCAGCGTTTCGCGAGATGTTGGCCATCGACTCGGTCACCGTCGTGGTGGGCCCGTCGGATCTCGAGCTGTTGCCCGAAATCGCGTCGGTCCTCGAGCAATACGAATCGACTCTCGGAATCGACGTCCGCTTCGCCGAAGTGGAGCAGGACGTCGACGCCTTCCTGGCTTCTCAGGAAGCGATACAGGCGGCCTACCTCACGCGGCTTCCGCGACTCAGTGAAGCCGAGCGCTCGCGGCTGATCGCCGGGCTCACCAGTCGGGGCGTCCCGACTTTCAGCCTCGTCGGGCACCCCGACGTGAGCCTCGGCGCGCTCGCGGCGCTCATCCCCGACGTCACCGAGCAGCACGTGCGGCGCATTGCCCTCAACGTCGCCCGGCTCGTCCGGGGGGAAGCGGCACAGGATCTTCCCGTTCTTCTATCGGTGGAAGAGCGATTGATGGTGAACGCTAGGACGGCCCTCGCCGTCGGCTACGTTCCATCGCTCGAAACCAGGATCTTCGCATCGATTCTGCACGAAGACGAGATCGACCAGAGAGGCGCCGAGCCCCTCGCCCCTTCTCAGGCGCTGGAACAAGCGGAGCTCAGCAACAAGTTCCTTTCCGTCCAGGACGAGATCATCGAGAGCGTCCGGCAAGAGCAGTATCGTGCGCGGAGCCCCCTTCTCCCCCGGGCGATTTCGAGCTTGGGATATCGGCAGACGAATCTCTTGCAAGACGTCCTCCCCGACGACGCGACGACTTTCGGCCTGAGCGTGAAGCAGATGATTTTCGACGACGGCGCCATCAGCAGGTATCGTTCGTCCCAGCGTGTGTACGAAGGCAGCGAGTTTCAGCGTGAGGCGGATCGTGTCGGCGTACTCGGGGACGCGGGCACCGCGTTCTACGGGCTCGCGGTGACGCAGGCGCTGTACGCCGTACAAGCCGATAACCTCAGGCTCAGCGAGTCCTTCCTCGAGCTGGCGCGTCTGAGACGCGAGGTCGGCTATTCCGGAATGGACGAGATCTACCGCTGGCAGGCGGCGGTCGCCCAAAGACGAAGCGCGCTCTTCGTCGCCGCCGAGGACGAAGACGCCGCCCGGATCACGTTGAATCGAATCCTGGGAACGAGTCAGGAACGCCGTTGGCTCCTGGAGACGCCACCCATCGATCCCGACGTGTTCCCCTTCGTAGGGGGAGAACTCGATCCGGTCTTCGATGACCTGAAGGCTCGGGATGCTCTCGGGGACGTTCTCGTCGATTTCGCCGTGGGCAACGCTCCGGACATCGATGCGCTCGACAAGCAAATCGAGTCTCTCGACATCGGGCTGGCTCAGAGTCGACGGCGTTTCTACGTTCCCTCGGCTTACTTCAACCTCTTCTACAACCGATTGCTCACGGG
>DASPGQ010000336.1 GCA_035620555.1 Vicinamibacteria bacterium | reverse complement strand
TTTCGAAGCGTCCCTTGAACTGAGAGACGAGCAAGCGCCCTTCGGGCGAGATGTCATGGAGCGCGAGGGAGCCGGGAGCGCGGAGCACTTCGCGCACCTCCCCCGAGAGCGAGAGCGCGAAAACGACGAATTCCTTCCCAGTCTCCTGCGCGGAGAACCAGACTTCTCGATCGCTTCGCCAGGAGAGACCCGAGAAATCATTGTATTCCTTGGAGCTCGCCACGACGCTGCCGTCGCGGCCCGCGACCCGCACCCGACCCCGCACGTATCCGGCAATGGGCGCCTCCACGAACGCCACGCGCTCACCGGATGGCGAGATCCTGGGAAAGGAGATCCCCCCGGCAGCCGTTTCGAACACAACGGTCGCGACGGGAAACTCTAATCTTAAGCTTCCCGCAACGGGACGCACCACGGCGAAGCTCGAGCCGTCCGCAGACCAATCGGCCCACCGTACATCGGTGAGAACCTCTCGGGGCGCTCCGGAGCCGAGCGGTGCGCGAGCGAGCGTCCGGTTCACGGAAAGGAAAGCGAGCTCTCCCGGTATGATCCCTGCGAGCCATCCAGAGGGCAAATCCAGCGCAGAAGACTCGGGGCTCTCGAGCCTCGTCGAGAATAGCGCCGAAGCGCGACCATCCCACGCCGCAGAATAGAAAACGGTCCCGCCATCCGGAGCGAACCGCGCGGTATCGACCGTCCCCCGACGGAACGTAAGGGGGCGAAACGACGGCGTCGACGGCTCGTTCACGGTATGCCGGCCGAGCTGGTACGCGAGAGCGCTCGAGAGCAGTACGACGACGAGCCCGAAGAGGGGCCATCGCAATCGCGTCCCCTTCGGCTCCATGGTCTGCACCACGTCCGAGGAAACTCCCGGTTCGAGATCGAAACGGGCGTCACCCACGTCCCGCAGGCGCTTTTTTGGATCGCGCTCGAGAAGGCGCGCGAGAAGACGCCGGGTCGAAGCCGGCGTCCCTGTCGGAAGGCGACTCCAGTCGGGATCTCGCGTCAGCACCGCCGCGAGCGTGTCCGAGATCGTCTCGCCGTCGAAGAGCCGAGCTCCTGTTAGCATCTCGTAGATGATCACTCCGAGCGCCCAGAGGTCGGCCCGTTTGTCCACCTGCTTTCCCCGAGCCTGCTCGGGCGACATGTAGCCCGCCGTTCCCAGAATGACCCCCGCTTGCGTTCCCTTCATCATCGTGGGGGATTGCGACAAAGAGGACACCACGTCGCCGCTCGAGGACGTCGTTTCGAGGAGGGGCTTGGCGAGGCCGAAATCTAGGATCTTGACGTTTCCTTCCGGGGTCAGCTTCACGTTTCCCGGCTTCAGGTCGCGATGCACGATGCCCTTCTCGTGGGCCGTGTCCAGGGCGTCGACCATCTGCCGCGCGATGGCGAGAGACTCTTCGAGGGGTATCGGTCCTTGCGCGATGCGCTCGGCAAGGGTCGGCCCTTCCACGAGCTCGAGCACGAGCGCTCGTTCATCCCCCGATTCTTCGAGGCCGTAGATTGCTTCGATGTTCGGGTGGTTGAGCGACGCGAGGACGTGGGCCTCGCGCTCGAAGCGCTTCATCCTCTCTTCGTCCCGGGCGAAAAGCTCGGGAAGGATCTTTAGGGCGACGTCGCGCCTGAGCTTCGGGTCGTGGGCTCGGTAGACCTCGCCCATCCCTCCGGCGCCGAGAACCCCGACGACCCGGTAGGCGCCGAAAGACGATCCGTTCTCGAGCTTCACGGCAGTGGCAGGTTCGCGACCGGGGCGGGGACGACGTTCCAGGTGAACCGGCCGAGGACATCGGTGAAGGTCACGAGCGTCTCCTTCTGTCGTGGTTGACGTGGTTGCCGACAGCGATGGCGTGAGACAGCGTCGGTCCGATCATCGCCCCTCGCTCAGCGCGCCGAATGATACCACTGGTGGGCCGCTCGAGCGGCGAAATACCACCGAAACGCAGCACGTCGTTCCACGCGCTGGGTCGATGACAGAGCGCTTCCACGAACCGCGTCCCTCATAAACGCTTTAACGACGCACGGGAGAGGATTTTTGAAAACATAATCGACAACCTCAGCTACGATGTGTCCGAGGAGTTCGTGCATCAACTGTTCTCACGACACGGTCGTCGCCTGAAGGCGCTCGAGCGCATCTTCGTCGACTCCGAGGCACGCCATCGCCAGAGCCTGCCTCTGCGCATCACCGCGCTCGGCCAGTGGGTACCGATGCCGTACACCGTGCTCGTCGCGTTGTTGACGGACATGAAGCTCCACGATGTTTTCCGGCGCCCACTTCTTGGACGGACGACGGTCGTCGACGCGGGCACCGGCGATGGGCGGGTTCTCGCGGCATTGGCGCAGGTGGTGCCCGAGCTCGACGTGGTCGGGATCGAATCCGACGAGGGGCTCTATCACCGGGCGAACGCCAACGTGGAAACATTGACGCGAAACCGTTTGGTCGATCGTCCTGAGCGGTTGCGCGTCATCCGTGGCGACTACCGCCGGATTGACACTTATGAGCTCGGAGCGATCCAACTTAGCCGCGTCGGGTTTGTTTTCAATTATCCCGACGGGAACCAGGACGCGCTCGCGCAGTTCGTCGTCGAATCGTTGGCGCCCGGCACAAGACTCTGTTTGCTGACTCACGATTCGGAATTGCGCCTGTCGACACTCGAGCTCAAAGAGCATGTCGTTTCGAACGGCTGGGCGTGGTCGATCTATTCGAGCTGAGCCCCCCACCTTCCCATCGTGTGGCCGAACCTTACCGGATCGGTCAGCCCTGGTCTTGGTGAGCGGGGCGATTCGTGTTATAGTCGTTGCGAGTTAGGACGCATTCCGATCTGCGCCGGGCTTTTCGCGGTAATCCTTTTCCGGCTTCCCCCGAACAACAACAACGTTTTCGCCTAGATCGGCCCCGCGCGTGAGCGCCGGGTAGGCCGATTCAGGAGCTACCTTTTTGTCTACACCCTTTGATGCGCTCGGCCTGTCGGCCGAACTTCTTCGCGCCATTTCCGAACAGGGCTACGTCGAGCCCACGCCGATTCAGGAGCAATGTATACCGCCGATCCTGCGAGGGAGCGATCTCATCGGCCGCGCCCAAACGGGCACCGGAAAAACCGCGGGATTTACGTTGCCCATGCTACAGCGGCTGAGCGAGGCCTCCGCGAAACGCGTACCGCGGGGCGCCGTGCGAGCTCTCATCCTTACACCGACGCGCGAGCTCGCGGCGCAGGTCCAAGAGAGCGTGAAGACCTATGGGCGCTATCTTCGCTCGAGCTCAACCGTCGTTTTCGGCGGCGTGGGCTTCTTCCCCCAGGCGAAGGCGCTCCGTCGCGGCGTCGATGTCCTGATCGCTACGCCGGGACGCCTCCTCGATCACGTCCGACAAGGTACCGTGGATCTCAGCAAGGTCGAGATCCTCGTCCTGGACGAAGGCGACCGTATGCTCGACATGGGGTTCATCCACGATATCCGCAAGATTCTCGCGGAGCTTCCTTCCGAGCGCCAGAGCTTGCTGTTCTCCGCGACCGTGTCCAAAGAAGTTCGCGAGCTCGCGGACCGCTTCCTCCGAGACCCGGTGACGGTGCAAGTCGCCGCCAGCCGGCCGACGGCCGACACTGTGAGCCAGCTCGTCCACCCCGTCGACCGTTCACGCAAGGAGGCTCTCCTCACTCATCTCATCGGCTCGCGCGACGCGGGAAAGACACTCGTGTTCTGTCGAACCAAGCGCGGCGCCGACCGGTTGACACGCAACTTGAAGAGGGACGGCATCCGCGCCGACGCGATCCACAGCAATAAGACGCAAGGCGCGCGCACGCGTACCCTCACGAGCTTCAAGCGCGGCAACTTGGACGTCCTCGTCGCCACCGACATCGCGGCCCGAGGGCTCGACATCGAGCGTTTGCCCTACGTCGTCAACTATGAGCTTCCGCACGTCCCCGAAGATTACGTGCACCGCATCGGACGAACGGGTCGCGCGGGTGAGGCGGGCGAAGCCGTCTCTCTCGTCTCGAGCGAGGAGACCGAGCTCCTCCGCGCAATCCAGCGTTTGCTCTCCCGCCAGATTCCAAGCGAGGTGATTCCAGGATTCGAGCCCAGCTCGCACCGTGTACAACCGCAACCATCTCGCGCCCCTGGTTTCCGCCGCCCACACCGAGCCAACCCGGAACGACGAGCTACGCCGCCGAGCTCGAGAAAACCGCGCCGCCGCGCCCGTCGTCGACGGTTCGCCTGAGCCCTGGTGACCGCAGCTTGGGCGCTGGTGACTTATAGCGGCCGATACGCAGGGTTGGCGGTTCCGCGCTGCCACGTTATAGTGCATCGGTTGCATCGAGGCCATCCGACGAATTTTCGCAGAGCCCCCGAAGCTTGAGCACCTCCCGCTACCGCATAGAGAACACTGCGTCCCGAGACCATCTCCAGGGGCTGAATCCCTACCAGCGTGAGGCGGTTCTCACCACCGAGGGCCCCCTGCTCGTGCTCGCCGGGGCCGGCACGGGCAAAACGCGTGTCATCACGACGCGGATTGCGCATCTGCTACAGCGAGGTGTCGCCCCCGAGAACGTGCTCGCGATGACGTTCACGAACAAGGCCGCCGCAGAGATGAAAGAGCGCGTCCGGGCTCTCGTGGGTGAGAGCGCACGCCGGCTCACCGTCGGGACGTTCCACGCGTTCTGTCTACGTGCACTCAAGGCGCACGGTGAATCCGTCGGGCTGCCGCGCACTTTCACGATCGCGGATGCCTCCGACCAGTTGAACGGGATCAAGTCCGCGATGCGGGAGCTCCGATACTCGGAGACGTCGATGCATCCGTCGGCGGTTCTGTCCCGCATCTCCTACGCGAAGAACCGGCTCGAGTCACCGGAATCGTTTCGTGCGTCGGCGACGAGCGACAGGGATGAGCTCGTGGCCGCGGTCTGGACTCGCTACCAAGAGCAACTCGCGCGCTCGCGGACGGTGGACTTCGACGACCTCCTCGTCCGGACGCTCCATCTCCTGCGGTCCGACAAGAGAGTGCGCGCGTCGTTTCGCAAGCAGTACCGGTACGTCCTCGTCGACGAGTACCAGGACACCAATCACCCACAGTACGAGATCGTCCGGGAGATCTGCTCGGGCCACAGGAATCTGTGCGTCGTCGGTGACGACGATCAGTCCATTTACGGCTGGCGCGGGGCGGACATCCAGAAGATCCTCGGCTTTCATCGCGACTTCAAAGGCGCCAAGATCGTGCGCCTCGAGCTCAACTACCGCTCCACGAGACCCATCCTCGATGCGGCGAACGCCGTCATCCGGAATAACGCGTCGCGCCACGACAAAGCGCTCCAATCGGCTATCGGAGACGGGCCTCCGGTACGCCTGACGCGGCTTCGAGACGAGATGACCGAGGCGCGGTTCGTCGTCGAGGAGATCGTGACGAGCGTCCGGCTACGAGAGGCGAAGCTTTCGGACTTTGCCGTGCTCTTTCGGACTCAGACCCAGCCGCGCGCCTTCGAAGCCGAGATGCGTTCGGCCGGCGTGCCTTACGTTCTCGTGGGAGGCATGTCGTTTTTCGACCGCAAAGAGGTGCGCGACATCCTGGCATTTCTGAAGCTGGTGGTGAACCCTCACGACGAGACCGCGCTTCTCAGAATCATCAATACCCCGCCCCGCGGCGTCGGCAAGACAGCAGTCGAGCGCGCGCTCGCCGCGGCAACCGAAGCCGGATTGCCGGTCGCCGCGATGCTCGAAAGCGGCAAGGTCGACGGTTTGAGCCCGCAGGCTCTCGACGGTTATCGCAAGTTGTCGCGAGCTCTCAGCGGGTCGGCTCTCGCCCGGGACGGCGCGGATCTCGTCGCCGGAATCTCCGAGCTTCTGGAAGCACTCGACTACCGGAGCGAGATCCGTCGGGTCTACCCGGACCCCATGACGCGAGAGGCCCGTTGGGCCGCGGTCGAAGAAGTCTTGAACTTCGCCGAGAATCACATCCGCCGGTCGAAGACACCGAGCCTCGCGGGATTTCTCGAGGAGCTCGCCCTCTCGAGTGCCGACGACGCGAGCACCGACAGGCAGGACGGCGGCGACGCCGTCACGTTGATGACGCTCCACTCGGCCAAAGGCCTCGAGTTCCCTCGGGTGTTTCTCGTGGGGCTAGAGGAGGGTCTCTTGCCGCATGCGCGCTCGGTCGCGGACGGGGGCATCGAAGAGGAGCGTCGTTTGGCCTACGTCGGGATCACGCGCGCCATGCGCTCCTTGACGCTCAGCTACGTCTCGGAACGCGCAAGATACGGTAAACGTGCTCAGACGATGCCGTCACGGTTTCTCTTCGAGATGCGCGGTAAAGACCCACCCGAGGATTGGCGTCCCGTCGAGGAAGCAATCGAGGAGCGCCAGCCGGAACCACCGCGCCGCACCCGTCGCAAATAAAGCGCGCTTCCGACGCGGGGCGCGGCCAGTACTCAATGCCGTGGCGGGACCCGCAATCGCCACGGCTCGGGCTGATTACGGCGCGGCTTTTGCAACGTTCTCATGACGCCGCTAGCGGCGCGAGCTTTAACTCGATTTTCGCGCCATTACGCGCAGTCTGGGGCAGGAGGCGCACCATGGTGAAGGTCGGCAACACGCCGATGCTATCGATCGATGGTGTTTACACCAAGCTCGAATGTACGAATCCTTGCGGGAGCATCAAAGACCGCATCGCGACCTACATCCTCGACGAGAGCACGAAGCGGGGGCTGCTCCGCGAAGGGGATCGTATCGTCGAGGCATCGAGCGGAAATACCGGGATTGCGCTCTCGTACTTCGGGCGCGCGCGTGGTCACGAGGTGACGATCGTCATGCCCGAGAACATGACCGCCGAACGGAAAGAGATCATCACGAGACTCGGGGCGACGCTGGTGTCGGTCTCGGAAAAGGGGAGCTTTACGGAAGCCGCGGCGGTGCGCGACGAGCTCGCGTCGAAGCCGGGTCACTTCAATCCCGATCAGTTCTCGAACCCTCTCAACGTCGAATGCCATCGGGTGACGACGGGAGCGGAGATTATGAGACAGATCGCCGATCACACCGATGCGAGCATCGACGCCTTCGTGTCCGGCGTGGGCACCGGGGGAACACTGATGGGCGTCGGTGGCGCCATCCGAGAAGCGTTTCCCAACGCCAAGCTCGTCGCAGTCGAGCCGGCGGAATCTGCGGTCATGAGCGGAGGCGAGCCGGCGAGCCATGGCATCTACGGGATCGGCGACGGTTTCATCCCCGCGATTGTGAGTGACGGAAACGGGGGCGTGTCGCCCGAGGTCGACGAGGTGATCTGTATCGAGAGCGGCGACGCAAAAGACGCCGCACACTACCTTTCCGCGGCCTTCGCGTGCTGCGTCGGCATCTCGTCCGGCGCCAACTTTCTCGCCGCACAGCGCATCAAAGAACGTTTCGAGACGGTCGTCACCATTTTCCCCGACGGCTACCAGAAGTATCGGAGCGAGGGGCTCGTTCGGTGCCGCGGTGATTGCCCTTTCGAGCACGATCTCCTGGTTTGAGCGACTCGGCTCGAGACGGTCATCGCAGCGCGCATGATTGGGTTTGATGCATTCGGGCAGTTCACGCCGGCGCATACCACCGTCCATCTCCCCGTCTCGATGCGTTAGTCGGCTCCGGCGAGGAAACCGCGAGGTTCACCGATCTGGTGCCGGCGTGGGAGTGCGGACCCGCTTGAACGCTGGTCGCGACGATCTTCGTCTTGTAGCGGTGGCTCACCAGTCCGATCCTTGACGGGCCGGCTCGATTTGGCATTTGCCCGGCGCCAGCCACTACAATGCGCCCGGCGTGAGGAGGGAGGGTCCCCATGTTCGCAAAAGGCTTTCGTGTCGTTCTCGTTTTTCTGTGTCTGTTCTCGCTGGCTTGTCAGAGCCCCGATGCGCGAGACGTTCGGGAAGAAGCCGCCCCGACACCGGTTCCAGGCAGCGACGAAGCGCTCGTTGCCCGAGCGGCGTCATTCGAGCTCGACACGCCCTATGAGCCGCCTCCGGGGGATCCGCTCGAGCATCACGCCGCGGGGTTCGCGACGATCCTCTGTGCTGCGGTGTTCATCACCGGTCTCGACATGGACTTCGCGGCCGAATCGATCGGTTACTTCACCGCCCCTTATGAAGAGCGGCAGAAGCTGACGGAGCGTGAGCTGGACCGTGAGAACAAAGCCGTTCACGTCACGCTTCCGAATGGAGTCGTGCGCACCGCGAAATACTACGGCGACCAGGGATGTATCGCGCTTCCCAAAGGAGAGGACGACGTCCACTTCAATCCGGTTGCGATCGAAAGCAAACTTCCGGATGCCGCAAGCACGCCGTGGCCGATGGGAGACGTACTGACGGACGCTCCGCTTCCTCCCGAGCTCGATGCGAAGAAGGTCGAAACGGCCGTCGATGCCGCGTTCGAGCCGGCGGATGGCCTCACCGCTGCATTCGCGGTGACGTGGAAGGGCCGGTTGATCGGTGAGCGCTACCGCGACGGGATCACGATGCACACGCCGCTCGAGAGCTGGTCGATGGGAAAGAGTCTCACCGCGACGTTGATGGGGATTCTGATCCAGCGAGGCGATTACGAGCTGTACCAGCCGGCGCCGATCCCTCAATGGCAAGGGGAGGGCGACCCGCGGGCCGAGATCCGCATCGCCGACATCATGCGGATGTCGAGCGGCCTGCGGTGCCGAAATATCGGCGATCCCGAGTGGGATCCGGCGCTCGGCTATCCCGATCATCTCTATCTCTATACCGGAACGGTCAATTCATTCGAGTACGCGGCGACGAGGCCGCAGCAGTGGCCGCCGAACACCATTGGGCGCTACCGGAACTGCGATCCAGTGCTCACCAACTACATGGTGCGTCTGGCGGTCGAAGGCCGCGGCGAAGACTACCTCTCGTTTCCGCGGCGGGCGCTCTTCGACAAGATTGGGATCCGCAACATGGTCGCGATGACGGATCCGTACGGTGACTATCTGTTGCAAGGCTACGAGTTCGCGAGCGCGCGGGATTGGGCGCGTCTCGGAAATCTGTACCTTCAAAATGGCGTCTGGGACGGCGAACGGATTCTCCCGGAAGGGTTCGCGGAGTTCGTGAGCACGGTAGCCCCCGCGTGGAAAGCCGACGGCCGGCCGGTCTATGGAGGATTTTTCTGGATCAACGGCGACGGTGGGTACCCGATTCCGGAGGAGTCGTACTACATGGCGGGCGCCGGCGGGCAATACACCATCATCATCCCGTCGCACGACCTCGTCGTCGTGCGCCTCGGTCATTACAAGGGCGCAGGTCCTGGCGAAGAGGGTCTGTCGAACGCACTCGCTTTGCTGATGGAGGCGGTCCCGGAGAGCTCCACCTCGAGCGACTGAGAAAAAGGGGAGAGTCATCGCATGCCAGTGTGGAACCGGTGGAGAGGCGCACGTTCGTCTCCGAGCTCGAGGATGATAGGTCACCGCTCCGTCGTCGAGTAATCGAGAACCCAGGTGTCATAGCGTCCCGAGCACACCCTCATCCGCCGGTGCACGACCAGGCGAGCGTTCGGCGGGAGACGGCCGGTGCGCCGGCGGGAGTATCCTGAGGTCCTCAATCCGCAATATAGTTGCAGAATTACATGTAAATCCGCAACAATGGCGAGAGAATGTACGAGCGCGTCCTGGACCTTCGAAAGCTCGTCAGCCACCGCTCCCTGTTCCTGTTCGGTCCGCGACTGACGGGCAAGAGCACGCTGGTTCGTCACGCGTTCCCGGACGCCATTTATGTCGATCTCCTCGAGGCGGATACCTTTCGCGAGCTGAGCGCGCGCCCGGAGTACATGAGACAGACGCTCCCGCCCTCGGCCCGGATCGTGATCGTTGACGAGGTGCAGAAGCTCCCGTTGCTCCTGGATGAAGTCCATCTTCTGATCGAGAGAAACGATCGGTTGCGGTTCGTCTTGACCGGCAGCAGTGCGCGCAAGCTCAAGCGGGGAGGGGCCAATCTCCTCGCCGGTCGGGCTCGCATCCAGCGCCTGCACCCTCTCGTGGCAGCCGAAGCTCCGTCGAGCCGGCTCCTCGATCGAATCAACCGCGGTGGTCTTCCTGCGATTCTGGATTCCGATGAATATCGGGAGGATCTGAGGGCGTACGTGGGCACGTACCTGCAGGAGGAGATTCAGGCGGAAGGGCTCTCTCGCTCCATTGGGAATTTCAGCCGCTTTCTCGAAGTCGCGGGTCTCTCGAACGGTGAACAGGTCAACTTCACTTCGGTCGCATCCGACGTGGGGCTCTCACCCAACACCGTGCGCGAGTACTACCGGATACTGGAAGACACCCTCATCGGCCATCTGCTACCTCCATATCAAGGAACGACGAAACGAAAACCCGTGGCGACGGCGAAGTTCTATCTCTTCGACGTGGGCGTCGCCAACAGCCTGAGGCGCACTGGATTCATCGAGCGAGGGTCCGATGCCTACGGCCGAGCGCTCGAGCATCTCGTTTTTCTCGAGCTTCGAAGCTATCTGGACTACGCTCGCTCTGACGAGCTACTCACGTACTGGAGAAGTCGCTCGCAGTTGGAGGTGGACTTTCTGGTTCATGACCGGGTAGCCATCGAAGTCAAAGCAAAGTCTCGCGTCAGCCCTCGCGACTACAAAGGGGTTTTGGCGCTCGGCGAGGAGCTCGATCTCGATCGGCGCATCGTGGTGTGCGATGAAGCCCGTCGGCGGAGCGACGACGTTGGAGTCGAGATTTTTCCCGTAGCGGAGTTCTTGAGGGACCTGTGGGCTGGGAAGATCGTCGGAGCCGAGCGGTCGAGACGACGGCTAACTGGCAGCAGGAAGCGGAAATGAGCTTTGTGGGGAGGTGTTTCATCAACGTTCAAGCCAACCGACATTCCGATTTGACCGCAGAATCTCGGCAGCATTCTACGTAAAGCGTAGAGAGAGCGGACCCGTTCGATCAAGAGGCTTCGCGGCTAATTTAGCAGTCACAATCGGACGCTGACGTTAAAGATGTGCTGCAGACGGAAGCTGGGCGTGAGAAAGATGCGCGGCGTTACGCGGATCGGCACGCCCAGGACGCCTCCTTAACGTCATTGAAGCGTCTGTTGGATCGGCATTCGGTAACTCAGGCCCCCACCGTCGACTTTTCCTCCGCCTTTGCCGGAATGGGCCCTTCGCCCGGCTTCACCGTGACGGGGTCGAGAAATGGCATCATTTTTCTCAGCTCGGCACCCACGCGCTCGATGAGGTGGTTCTGTTCTTCGAAGCGCACCTTGTCGAACCACGGGCGGCCTTTCTCGTTCTCTTCGATCCACTTCCTGGCGTAGGTTCCGTTTCGAATCTCCTCGAGGATTTTCTTCATCTCACGGCGGGTCTCCTCGGTGATGATGCGCGGACCTCCGGTGTAATCGCCATGCTCGGCGGTGTCGCTGACCGAGTAGCGCATGTAGTTGATTCCTCCGCGATACATGAGGTCGACGATCAACTTGAGCTCGTGGAGACACTCGAAATACGCCATCTCCGGCTGGTAGCCGGCTTCCACGAGCGTGTCGAAACCCGCCTTCACGAGATGACTCACTCCGCCGCAGAGCACGGTCTGCTCTCCGAAGAGATCCGTCTCGGTCTCCTCGGCGAAGGTCGTCGCCAGAACTCCCGCCCGCGTGACGCCGATGCCTTTCGCGTAGGAAAGCGCGAGCTCCAGAGCTTGCCCCGACGCATCCTGATGAATCGCCACGAGCGCTGGAGTCCCCTCTCCTTCGCGATAAGTCTCCCGAACCCGGTGCCCCGGCGCCTTGGGAGCGATCATCGATACATCGACCTCCGCCGGTGGGGTCACCGTCCCGTAATGGATGCTGAAACCGTGAGCGAACATTAGCGTCTTGCCCGCTTTCAGGCCAGGCTCGATCTCCTTGCGGTAAATCTGGGGCTGGCGGGTATCCGGCGCCAATACCATGACGACATCGGCCCAGGCGGCGACGTCCTTCACGCTCGACACCGACAGGCCGTCCGACTGCGCCTTGGCCCGGCTCCGGCTCTCGGGATGGAGCCCGACCCGCACGTCCACACCGCTCTCCTTGAGGTTGAGCGCGTGAGCATGCCCTTGTGAGCCGTAGCCCACGACTCCAACTTTGTTACGCCGGATCAGGTCGAGGTTTGCGTCCTTGTCGTAGTAAATCCTTGCCATCCAAAGCTCCTTTCAATCCGCTGTCATACGCTCACCGCCGCGACCGACCGCGCCATGGCGACGATTCCGGTGCGCGCCATTTCCAGGATTCCATACGGTCTCAGCACATCGACCAGGCTTTCGACCTTGTCCTCCGATCCCGTGATCTCGAAGATGAGGGCCTCGGGGCTCACGTCCACGACACGGGCCCGGAAGACCTCGGCGACTTGCATGATCTCGGAGCGGTTCGAGTGATCCGCCCGGACTTTGATCAACGCCAGGTCGCGGGCAACGCAGGCCACGTCGGAGACATCCTTGACCTCGAGCACGTTCACGAGCTTGTACAGGTTGGCTTCGACGAGGCTCGCGACGCGATCGTCGGCGTTCATGACGATCGTGATATGCGACACGTCGGGCCGGTCGGTGTGGCCCACGGTCAGCGATTCGATGTTGTAGCTGCGCCTCCGGAACAGGGATGCCACCCGATCCAGGACCCCGGGCACGTTCTCCACCAGCACCACGAAGGTTCGAGGTCTCGACCGGGTATCCACGCTACTCGAGAACCGGGACGGGGCGCCGGATCATGTCCTCGATGGTCTTGCCGGGCGCCACCATCGGGTATACCGTGTCTTCTTTCTCGACGCGGAAGTCGATAACGGCCGTCTCACGCGACGCGCGAGCCCTCGAGACCGCTTCGGCTATCTCGGATCGCTTTTCGACACGGAAGCCTGGAAGTCCGTGGGCATCGGCAAGCTTGACGAAATCCGGATTGGACATCGGTGTGGCGGCGTAGCGTTTGTCGTAAAAGAACTCCTGCCACTGTCGTACCATCCCGAGGTAACCGTTGTTGATGACGGCGACGTTCAGCTTCATGTTCTCCTGAACGCAGGTCGAAAGCTCTGCCGCGGTCATTTGAAAGCCGCCGTCGCCCACGATGACCCAGACTTCCTCTTCCGGCTTCGCAAACTTGGCGCCGAGTGCGGCGGGAAGCGCGAAGCCCATCGTGCCGAGTCCGCCCGAGGTGATGAGCTTTCGTGGGTAGTCGTGCTTGTAATACTGAGCTTCCCACATCTGGTGCTGGCCGACGTCGGTAACGACCAGAGCGCGGCCCTCGGTGAGGTTCCACAGATCACTGATCACGTGGGCAGCATACAGATGACCGCTGTCGGGGAGCGTTTGGATGTCGCGCACCGCCGTGTCCCCCTTGAGGTCCTCGATGAAACGATGCCAGGGTGACAGATCGGTCGTGCCGACCCTTGGAGCGAGCTGCGACAATGTCTCTCGGAGATCCCCGACTAATGGAACGTCGACGCGGATGACCTTGTTGATCTCCGACCGGTCGATCTCGAGGTGGATCTTCTTCGCCGCGGGGGCGAATTTCGTCGGGTCTCCGGTGACGCGATCGTCGAACCGCATCCCGATGGCGAGGAGCACGTCGGCAGTCTGGATGGCGCGGTTTACCCACGCCTCGCCGTGCATCCCCATCATGCCCAGGTTCAGAGCATGGGTCGCGGGAAAGCCCCCGATGCCGAGAAGCGTCATGGCCACCGGGATCCGTGTCCGCTCCACGAAGTCCTGCAAGAGCTCGGTCGCCCCCCCGAGCATGACTCCCCGACCGGCGAGTATGAGAGGTCTTTTCGCCGAGCTCAGCAAACCGGCCGCCTCGTCGAGAGCGTCGCGAGTGAGGGTGTCTCGCGGCGAACGCTCGGGAAGCTCGACCGGCGCTTCGTCCGGCTCGTAGTCGTGCGTGCCCTGCTGGGCGTCTTTCGTGATGTCGACGAGAACGGGACCGGGACGACCCGTGCGGGCTATATGGAAAGCCTTCCGGAGCGTCGGCCCCACGTCCTCGGTCCGGGTGACGAGAAAGTTGTGCTTCGTGATCGGAAGCGTGACACCGGTGATGTCGGTCTCCTGGAACGCGTCGGTTCCGATGACGCGGCTCGAAACCTGCCCGGTGATGAACACCACCGAGGAAGAGTCGAGCATCGCCGTGGCGATACCGGTGACGAGGTTCGTCGCCCCGGGGCCCGAGGTGGCCATGGCGACACCGACCTCGCCCGACGCGCGCGCGTAGCCATCGGCCATGTGGGCCGCGCCCTGCTCGTGCCGCACCAGCACGTGGTGGATCGACGAGCCCAGTAGGGCGTCATAAATAGGAAGGATGGCGCCGCCCGGGTAGCCGAAGACGCAACCCACGCCCTCCTGACCGAGCACGTCCCAAACGATCTGGGATCCTGTCCTGAGCATTTCACGCGTATTTTACCGACCGGTAAGTAACTCGTCAATTCCCAACCCAGGTCGACGCAACTCGAGTTTTCTGACAGACTCCGGCTCGTCTGGAGAGAGCGATGAAAAACGGCCGCCTGGGCATTGGATTCATTGGAAGCGGTTTCGTGACGGGATTTCACATCGATTCCCTGGTCGCGGTTCGAGACGTCGACGTTCGCGGTGTCTTTAGCCCGAACTCCGAACACGCGGAGCGGGCAGCCCAGCGGGCGAGAGACAAGGGCGTTGGCGAGGCTCGAGCCTTCGCGTCCATAGGCGAAATGGTCGCGGACCCGTCGATCGACTGCATCTGGATCTGTGGTCCCAACCACGAGCGGATCGCCAACATGGAGGCGATCGTCGAGGCGCTCGAATCCAAGCGAGGTGAGCTCGTCGGCGTGGCCTGCGAAAAGCCGCTCGGCCGAAACGTCGCGGAAGCCAAAACGATGTTCGAGTTGGTCCGCCGCGCGGGAGTACTCGATGGGTACCTCGAGAACCAGGTCTTCGCACCGTCCGTGGTCCGCGGAAAAGAGCTGGTCTGGTCGCGCGGCGCTGCGGTTGCCGGACGGCCGTATCTTGCCCGAGCCGCGGAAGAGCACAGCGGTCCTCACGCCGCGTGGTTCTGGCGCGGCGATCTTCAAGGCGGGGGCGTCCTCAACGACATGATGTGCCATTCCGTCGAGACCGCCCGCTTTCTCTTGACCTCGCCGGGCCAGCCGCGAGCGAGCCTCACACCGAAGAAAGTCACGGCGCAAATCGCCTGTCTGAAATGGCAGCGGCCGAAGTATGCGCGGAAGCTCCGGGAAGGCTACGGCAAGGGACTCGATTACGCGCGCTCACCCTCGGAGGACTTTTCCCGTGCGCTCGTGGAGTACGTGGACGAGGACGAGACTCCGCTCATCGTCGAAGCGACGACCTCCTGGAGCTACGTCGGCCCTGGCCTTCGCCTCTCGATGGAGCTTCTCGGGCCGGAGTACTCCATGAAGATCGATACCCTCGCGTCGGAGCTGTCGCTTTTCTTCAGCCGTGAGCTCGCGCAAAAGGAGGGCGAGGACCTCGTCGAAAAGCAGAACGCCGAGCTCGGCCTCATGCCCGTCGTGACCGACGAGGCTGCCAGCTACGGTTACGTCGGCGAGAACCGGCACATGGTGCAGGCGTTCTCGCGCGGAGAACGCCCCCGAGAGAACTTCGAAGACGGCCTGCACGTGGCCGAGCTGCTGATGGCCGCCTACATGAGCGCGGAGCGCGGCCACACCGTGAACCTGGCGGAAGCCGAGCTCGACGAATTCGTCCCTGCGGTGGCACGCGGCGCCTGGAACCCTCGAGGCTGACGACGGGCGCAGCGACTCGGACGCCTGTTCGAAGCGAAAGGAAGAAGCGCAGGCCATCGACAAAAGGAACTTCGGCGACTACCATCTGACCGATGAGTCACGGTTCCGGCATCCACCTCTCGAATTTCCGGTCGCTCCGAATCCCGCGCTCCGCTGCTTTCCTAGCCGGGCTCGCGTTGGCCTCGATCGTCTCGTGCGCAGCGGCGCATGCCCAGGACGATCCCGATCGACAACGTCCCAATATAGTTCTTATGTTCCCGGACAATCTGGGAATCGGAGAAGTAAGCTCCTACGGCGGCGCACGGGGTGTCCCCACGCCAAACATCGATCGCATCGCGCAAGAGGGTATCCGGCTCACCAACTTCAACGTGGAATACTCCTGCGTCGTGTCCCGCATCGCGTTGCTCACGGGTCGCTATGCCCCGCGGACGGGTGAAGGGTATCGAGGGGGAATGACATTGTGGGAGGTGACGATCGCCGAGGCGCTTCAGACGGTGGGGTACAGGACGGCCCTTTTCGGAAAGTGGCACGTTGGCGGCGACGATTGGGAAGGCCGGAGGGAGCCCGTACATCAGGGATTCGACGAATGGTGGGGAATTCCCGGGACGAGCCACACCGCTCAGTTCACTTCCTTCGAGGGCTTCGACTCCAAGAGGGCCGAGCTTCCCTACATCTGGGAGGGAAAAACGGGAGAGTCTGCTCGACGCGTGAAGCCGTACGACCTCGAGACGCGACGAACGATCGACCGTGAAGCCGCCCAGCGCGGCATCGCGTTCATGGAACGAAACGTTGTCGAGAGGCGGCCGTTTTTCTTCTTCTATCCGATGACCCAGATTCATTTCCCCGCGCTGCCACATCCGGACTTCGCGGGCGCGACGGGAGCGGGCGATATCGGCGATGCCATGGCGGACGTCGACCACAACGTAGGCCGGGTGTTGGCGGCGCTCGAGCGACTGGGCATCGAGGACGAGACGCTCGTTTTCTGGTGCTCCGACAACGGAGCCGAGATGAGACGCCCGTGGCGCGGGCATGCAGGCCCCTGGCGAGGCTATTACAACTCCGCGATGGAAGGCGGGATTCGAACTCCGTGTGTGATCCGTTGGCCCGGGCGCATTCCCCCAGGCCGCGTGTCCAACGAGATCGTGCACGAGGTCGACCTCTTCCCGACGATTGCGGCGGCCGTCGGGGCGCCCGAAATC
>DASPGQ010000335.1 GCA_035620555.1 Vicinamibacteria bacterium | reverse complement strand
CACCGGAAGCGATCGCTATTGACGTGCACCCCCCAGTTAGCCCTCCCGGGTTACGGTCGTGGCGGGCCAGTGCTGGCTGTCGCGTCGGGAGTCAACCCCGCGGGCGCTGGACGTCGATCGCGCGCAACGCTGCGTCTCTTGCGCGCGCTTCCCGGTCGGCCTCGACGTTCCCGGTTCTCGAAGTTACTTCGGAAAAGGGCTGGCGTCCCCAACGGGACTCGAACCCGTGTTGCCGCCGTGAAAGGGCGGAGTCCTAGGCCGCTAGACGATGGGGACGTTTCTGGCTAGTTTAATTTGTTCGTCAAATCCCTCGCGGATTCTTTGGTAGGCCGTGCAGGTCTCGAACCTGCGACATCCTGCTTAAAAGGCAGGCGCTCTACCTACTGAGCTAACGGCCCCGGGGAAATTCTAGGCCGTTTCGCGGGACTCGTCAACGAAACGACCGCTTAACCCTTCTGCGTGCCGGACTTTCGACGCGCTTCGTCTCGCGCGCCCCTCCGAGCCATCGGTCGAGGACGGGGCCGCGGCCGGTATCGGCGATGGTCGAGTCGCGCTCTGGGCCCGTCGAGACCATCTCCACCGGGGCAGTGCAGAGCTCTTCGAGCGTCTCCAGATAGCGCCGGGCGTTCGCGGGCAAATCCTTGATGCGCGAGATCCCGGCAGTGGAGCTCTTCCAGCCGGGAAGCGTCCGATACACGGGCTTGCACTTCTCGAGCGTCGTAAGCTCGCCGGGGAAATCGTCGATGCGCCGATCGTCGACTTCATAATGGGTGCAGACCTGAATCTCCGGCAAGTCGTCGAGCACGTCGAGCTTCGTGATGGCGAGCCCATCGAGCCCGTTGATCCGCTTCGCGTAGCGCACCACCACGCTATCGAACCAGCCGCAACGCCTCGGTCGCCCCGTGGACGCACCGTACTCGGCGCCCTTCTCGCGAATGGCCTCACCGAGCTCTCCCGTCATCTCGGTGGGCAGCGGACCTCGGCCCACTCGGGTGATGTAGGCCTTGGTGATGCCGAGGATATTGTCGATGGCTTTTGGACTCACGCCGCTTCCGGTACAGGCACCGCCCGCGGTGGGATTCGAAGAAGTCACGTAGGGATAGGTCCCATGATCGATGTCGAGTAGCGTCGCCTGCGCTCCCTCGAACAGCACGTTCTTCCCTGCCTCGATCGCACGATGCACCAGCAACGAGGTATCCGCGATATGAGGCATGGCCACCTGGCTGAAACGCGCGAGAACTTCGTCGATGTCGGTTCGCATCTTCTCCGCATCGCTCGGAAACCCCAGCCTCGCTGTTTTGTCCCGTACGAGATAGTCCAGCTTGCTGCTCAGGAAATCCGGATGACGGAGGTCCCCCACTCGCAGTCCCCGCCGTCCGATCTTGTCCTCGTAGGCCGGCCCGATGCCGCGGCAGGTGGTGCCAATCCGACGGTCACCGAGTTTTTCTTCCTCATGGCTCTCGGCGAGCCTGTGATACACCAGAATGAGCTGGGCGCGATCGCTCACATAGAGATTGTTTCCGACGTCGATCCCTCGCTCGCGCAGCATCGCGACCTCGGAGACGAAGGCCTCGGGATCGACCACACATCCGTTTCCGATGATGCAGGTGACGCCGGGGTGCAGAATTCCCGAGGGGATGATGTGAAGGATGAACTGTTCATCCCCTACGACGACCGTGTGGCCGGCATTATGGCCACCTCCGTAGCGAACGACCACGTCCATCCGCTCCGAAAGCAGATCGACATACTTTCCTTTGCCTTCGTCACCCCACTGGGTGCCGACGACTACGAGACTCGGCATGTTCTCGAAGCTTACTCCAATTTGAAAAGCCGCAAACACGTGAGTCTACCACAAGCTTCCGGTGACGTATGATGCCGCGATGGCTCGGTACCTTCCGCGCACCGCCGTGATCGAGGCGATCGAGCGAGAGCTCTCGAACGCCTCCTTCCTCGTTCTCGCCGGAGCCCGGGGCTCGGGAAAAACGACGCTCCTGAAGAGCCTTCTCACTCGATGGAAGCCAGGCGATCCCGTTGCCCTTCTGAAGCTCGAGCCGCTGGCGTCGACGCCCGAGCTCCTCGAGTCCGAGTCTCGCCGCCTTGCGCCCCTGCTGTTTCGCGGCCGCAGGCACAGGGAAACGAACGCATTCGATGCCCTCCTCGATGGATTGCGCCGCCGGCCGAAGGACTCCCTTCTCCTCCTCGACGACATCACCGAGATCCGGACGTTCTCTTACTTTCGCGACGTCGATAATCCGCTTCAGGAACTCATCGCCGCTCTCCAGAGCCGGGGCCAAACGGTCGCGACGAGCCGTCATCCCTTCTGGATCAAGCGAGAGCTCCCGGGCCTTCCCCTCGTCGAGATACCACCGGTGGGAGCGGCCGAGCTATTCGAGGCCGGTTATCCCGAAGCCGAGGCATTGCAGGCGGCGACGGGCGGTATGGCGTTGCACGTGCATCGTCTCGGCGAGACCCTGGAAGCCCATGGGCTCGGAATCGAGGAGGCCCTTTCGCGTGAGCTCGAAGAGGGAGGCCGGATCGAAGCGGAATGCCGCGCGACTCTGGCCGAGCTTCTCCACCGAGCCCGAGGCTACAACGCGTGCAAGGCGATCCTCCGGATCCTTGCGGACGAAGAGGAGCTGAAATTGACCGAGATCGCCCGTCGCATGGCGCGCACCCCTGGCTCGACACGGGATTATCTCCGGTGGCTCGAAGAGGTGGATTTGATCGAAGCCCGCGAGAAGCGCTTCTCCTATGTCGACAAGCTACTGCGTCTATGGATACGGATCTATGGACGGGGTGTCATCGCGACGCGGAACGACGTACGCACCGAAGTCGCCCGGCATCTCGGCGCGCTCGCGCCGGTCTCGGTCGAGCGCCCGGTTTCGACCGGCTACCGGCTTCCGCCGTCACCGAGCGAAGATCTGGTCGAGATCGACTAGGGTTTCGGCTGCTTGGCGCCTCCGCGGAAACGCGGCTCGGCTGTGGAAAACCTGTGGAAATCTTGTTCCCCGTGGGATGCGGCCCTTTAATGAGAAACGAAAAACGCCAGGTAGGACTTTGCGTCTTCTCCCTCTACGCGCCTTTTCGTTGATCCCGAGGTCGCCAGTCTCAATTCGCAAGCAGCTCCTGGACGTCTTTCAAGAGCCGCTCGGGCGTTCTCGCCGGGTTGAAGCCGATGTGACGCTTGCGCAGAATCCCCTCTCGATCGACGAGATAGGTCGTGGGCATGGCGACGATGGCGAAGGCGTCGTCGACGTCGGTCGTGCTCACGAGATTGCGATAAGTTGCCCCCACTTCTCCGAGGTACCGGTTCACTTCGTCGAGCGCGGGCATGCGGTCGTTTACGTGAAGACCCATGACGACGAGCCCGTCCTTTTGATGATCGTGCTGCAGCTTCTCGAAAAAGGGCATCGACTCACGGCAGGGATCGCACCATACCGCCCAGAAATCCAGCACGACGACTTTGCCGGTGAGCTCGCTCAAACGAACCTTTTCGCCTTTCGTCGTCACGAGCTCGAAATCCGGGGCCTTCTTACCCAGGACGTCTTCGCGAGGCGTCGCGTCGATGAGCCCAGCCCAGCAGAGGCCGAGCACGAGAAAACCCGCGGAAACGACAGGGCCGAGCCCACCGTTCCATTCCCTCATGGTGTCGTCTCCGAAACTTCGGCAACCGTCGCATCGCCCGAGCTGTCCTGCTCGGCGAGGAAGCGTTCGGCGTCGATGGACGCCATGCATCCCATACCCGCCGCGGTGACGGCCTGCCGGTAGATCTTGTCGGTGACGTCTCCGCAGGCGAAGACGCCTTCGACGGACGTTCGCGTGCCTCCCCGGGTCAGGATGTAGCCCTGCTCGTCACACTCGAGCTGCTCCTTGAACAAGTCGGTGTTCGGCTTGTGCCCGATGGCGACGAAGAACGCGCCCACGGAAAGCTCCTGAATCTTCCCGCTCCGTTTGTTCTTCACCTCGAGCCCCGTGACTTCGCTCTCGCCGAGCACCTCGACGACTTCGCTATCCCACAAGAACTGGATCTTCTCGTTCTTGAAAGCCCGCTCCTGCATGATCTTGGATGCCCGCAGGGTGTCGCGACGGTGGATGACCGTGACCTTGGTAGCGAAACGCGTCAAGAAGAGAGCTTCCTCCATGGCGGTGTCGCCTCCCCCAACGACGGCCATTTCCTTGCCGCGATAGAGGGCACCATCGCACGTGGCGCAAGCCGACACGCCGCGATTCTGAAGCTTCTTTTCCGACTCGAGCCCGAGCCATTTGGCGGCCGCACCCGTCGCGACGATGACGGCGTCTGCGGCATACGCGCCCTTTTCCGCATCGATTCGGAAGGGACGAACGGAAAAGTCGACCGCCGTGGCGTTCTCGAATCGCACCTCGGCGCCGAATCGCTCCGCCTGCTTGCGAAACAGCTCCATCATCTCGGGGCCGGTAACGCCTTCGGGGAACCCGGGGTAGTTCTCGACATCGGTCGTCAGCATGAGCTGGCCGCCGGGAATGCCGAGATCGGGCTTCGCCCCCGAGCCGGCGAGAACGAGCGGATCGAGCTGGGCCCGAGCGGCATAGATCGCCGCCGTGTACCCCGCGGGACCGCTTCCAATAATGAGGACCGACTTTCGCACCAACGGACGGTAGCAAATGAACGGGAGGCCGGTCAAGACGACGGGCCGTGCTATCCTCGATTAGTTTGGAGAGACGACAGGAAAGACAGCAAGCCGGGTCGTCACGCAGTTGGCGTCCCTCGCGGTCCCGCGGACAGTGTTTCCTCCGGGACGAGCACACCATCGAGCGGATCATCGATGCGATCGCGCCCGAGTCGGGAGAGACCCTCATCGAGATTGGCGGCGGACACGGCGAGCTCACCCACGCCCTCGCACGGCGTGGCGCTCGCGTGGTCACCATCGAGTCCGACTCTCGCCTCACGCCCTCTCTCGGGGGTGAGGGAATCGAGGTCATCGAACAGGACGCGTTGACTGTGGACCTCGAGAAACTGCTCGACGAGCGTGACCTCGGCGTCGTCCGGCTCTGCGGCAACCTTCCCTATTCGATGGCGGCACCCATCCTTCTTAAGGTCCTCTCGGTGGGTCATCGCTTCCAGGAGTTGACGCTCATGTTCCAGGACGAGGTCGCCGCGCGGTTGGTCGCCCGGCCCTCGACCAAGGCTTACGGCTTTCTGAGCGTCGTCGCCCAGCAGGCGGCACGAGTCCGCGTGCTATTTCGCATTCCTCGGGAGGCTTTTCGACCGCGGCCCCGGGTGGTCTCCGCCCTCGTCCGGCTGGAGCTTCGACACGAGGGCGCACCCGAGATCGGCGACGAGCGCACGTTCCGCACTCTCGTCCACTCGCTCTTCGCTCACCGGCGCAAGACGCTCGCCAACAATGTGCGCCAGCTGCATGGGAGCTCTCTTTCGCGGCAACTCATCCTCGCCGCCATGGACCGTCTCGGAATCGATCCCCGACGGCGGGCGGAAACGTTGAGCGTCGAGGACTTTGCGGCAATCAGCCGAATAATTATCTCCTCGCCGGCGTAGACCTTTTCTGGTAATATTGAAGCAGTTTCTCAACCTTATAACGCTAAACCCCTGTCAATAATGGTCAAATCTGCTCAGACAGGCGCGATCGAAATTGTCCCTCTCGGTGGGCTCGGCGAGTTCGGCCTGAACATGATGGCTTACCGCCTGGGGAACACCATGGTCGTCGTGGACGCGGGACTTCTCTTTCCGACTCACGATACACCGGGCGTCGACGTGATCGTGCCCGACACGAGCTACCTCGATGCGCACCGGTCCCTATTCAAAGGCGTGGTGCTGACCCACGGGCACGAGGACCACATCGGGGCCCTCGCCTACCTGCTGCGCAATCACCGCGTCCCCGTCTACGGGACGAGGCTCACCCTCGGAATCGTGAGAAGACGGCTCGAAGAGCACGGGCTCCTGGCGGAGACGGATTTGAGGGACGTGGTCGCGGGCGAGAGCATCCGAATCGGTGATTTCGACATCGAGTTCATCCAGGTAGCACACTCGCTCGCCGACAGCGTGGCGCTCGCCATCGCCACCCCGATGGGATTCATCGTGCACACCGGGGATTTCAAGATCGACGAGGGGATCCCCGTGGGCCCACCCACCAATTTGAAGCGCTTTGCCGAGCTGGGGCGCCGCGGGGTCTTGTGTCTCCTGTCCGACAGCACGAACAGCGAGGTCACGGGTCGAACGGGATCGGAGAGCTCGGTCCAAGGACCTCTCGATGACATCGTCGAGGGCGCACCGGGGCGCGTTCTCGTCTGTTGCTTCGCGTCGAGCACGCACCGCCTTCAGGTAACGATCGACCTGGCGGCCAAGCACGATCGCAAGGTGGTCCTCACCGGACGGAGCATGATCGAGAACGTGATGACCGCCGTCGAGCTGGGCTATCTCCGAGTTCCTCACCGGATGCTCTGGCTCGCCGAGGACGCCGACAAGCTGCCGGCGCGCGAGCAGCTCATCATTGCCTCGGGAAGCCAGGGCGAGCCGGGCTCGGCCTTGTCCTCCATCGCCCAGGGCACACATCGGCACATCACCCTCGAGCGGGGGGATCGGGTGATCCTGAGCGCCCGTGTCATTCCCGGAAACGAGCGGGCGGTCAACCGAGTCATCAACCAGCTCTTCCGCGTGGGGGTGGACGTCTACTATCCCCCGGGCTCGCCGGTTCACGTATCGGGCCACGGCAGCGGAGAAGACCTCCGGATGCTTCTCGACGTCGTGAAACCCGAGCACTTCGTTCCGATCCACGGCGAGTGGCGCCAGCTCTACCATCACGCCCGCATCGCGCGTGAGAGTGGTGTCAACGAACAACGGGTCTTCATCGTCGAGGACGGAGACGTGCTTCGATTCGAGGGAAAGGGGGGCTACGTATCCGACAAGGTCGATACCGGTCTCGCCCTCGTCGACGGAAGCGGTCTCGGTCTCGTCGACGATTGTGTCGTGCGGGATCGGCGTCGCCTCGCGGGCACTGGTGTCGTGGTTCCTTTCGTGCTTCTTTCGGAGAACGAGCCCATCGTCTCCGACATCCTGAGCCGGGGGTTCATCGACAGCGATGAAGGCGAATCGCTTCTCACCGAAGCGCAAGACTTCATGCTCCGTGCCCTCAACGAGCGCTCGCCCGCGGATGCGGACTCGGAGCGGGCGATCGAGGAGCTCGTCGAATCCACGCTCCGCCGTTTCTTTCGCCGCAAGTCCATACGCCGCCCCGTGATCCTTCCCGTGGTGGTCACGACGGAGGGGTCGTGAGTATCCTCGTCGCGGCTTTTCTCGGAGTCGTGCAGGGCCTGACCGAATTTCTGCCCATCTCGAGCTCGGGGCACCTCGTGATCGCCCAGCACTTCGTTCCCGGCTTCGATCAGCCCGGCGTCCTCTTCGAGATAGTCCTTCATCTCGGCACGCTCCTGGCCGTGGTCTTCTACTTGCGCGCCGAAGTCTCCATGCTGCTTTCGGGTCTGAGGCCGGGGAGCGAGGGACGTACGGGGCGGCGGTTGATTCTGCTGCTCGCCGTCGGGACGCTCCCCGCCGTCATCGTCGCGCTCACCCTCCGCGATTTCGTGGAGCAGAGCTTCGAGAGCCTATCGGTCGTTGGTGTTTGTCTGTGTGCCACCGGGCTCCTGCTCCTGTACTCGGCGCGGTTTCACAAGGAGCAAAAAGAGCTCACCGAGCTCGGGCTCCTCGATGCTCTCGTGGTCGGAGCGTTCCAGAGCATCGCCCTCCTTCCGGGGGTGTCCCGGTCGGGAACGACCATCGTTGCCGGGCTCGGGCGCGGCATCGCGCATGGTTCGGCGGCGCGTTTCTCGTTTCTGCTGTCTCTTCCGGCGATCTTCGGGGCCGCGGTGCTCAACATCCCCGAAGCCACCCGCGTTCCCGAGGCCGCGGTCGGCGGCTATCTGGTTGGATTTCTGACGGCTTTCGCCATAGGCTATTTGGCCATCGGAATCGTAATCAAGTTTCTGGCGAGTCGCAGGTTTCACATGTTCGGCTACTACTGTCTTGCCGTGGGAGGTGCGGTCCTTGTCTCGGTCGCGCTCGGTCTCGCATAGAAGCGACGTCGCGGGGTTCCTCCCGCCGGAGCGGCTGTCGGAGGTGGCGGGGATCGCCATGATGGCGGCGTGTCTGATGCTGCTCATGAGTCTCCTCACCCACTCCCCCGACGATCCGGCGTGGTACTTCAAGGAGACCAGCTCGCGTTCGACGGACAACCTGATCGGCCCGGTCGGCGCCTTTCTGTCCGAGGCCTTCCTGCAGATCTTTGGTCTGACGTCCTATATCTTGTTGGCGGTCGTCTTCTTTTCCGGATGGCGGCGATTCTGGTCGGCCCCGGTGGAGCTGCGCCCCGGCCACGTGGTCGCTCTGGCCGCGGTCGTCGTGAGCCTCTGTGCCCTTTTCGCGCTCGCGCTCGGAGAGATTCCGATTTCGGGCGAGCTCGCCCCCGCCGGCGGGGCCATGGGGCAGCTCCTTGCCTCGTACCTCGTTTCCGCGCTCAATCCGATGGGCGCGTTCATCCTGCTCGTCACTTTTCTCTTTTCCTCGCTGGTCGTGGCCACGCACTGGTCGCTCTCGAGCGCGTTCAAAGCCTTCAAGACCTGGCAGAAGAAGAAGGCTTCGGACCTGCTCACCGCGTTTCATCGACATCGGGAAAGCAAGCGAAAGGAAAAGCTCCGCGAGCGGGTCGTCAAGAAGCACGCCAAGCAGGCGAAGGAAAAGGCCGAGCGGGAGCACAAGAAAAAGGCAGCTGCCGAGGTGGTCGAGAAGAAAGCCGCGGCGGTAACGCCCACCAAGCAAGAGCTCCTCCCGTTCACGCCCAAGAAAGGGCGCTGGAACATGCCTCCTTTGACCATCCTCGAGGCGCGGCGGGAGGAGATCGAGACCAACGAGAAGGATCTCATGGAGCGGGCGAAGCTCCTCCAGCAACGGTGCCGGGAGTTCGCCGTCGAAGGGCAGGTACAGCAGATTCATCCCGGTCCCGTCGTCACCACATTCGAGTTCAAGCCCGACGCCGGTATCAAGTACAGCCGCATCACCTCGCTCGCCGACGACCTGTGTCTGGCCCTGCAGGCGGAGTCGGTACGCATCGATCGGATCTCGGGAAAGTCCACCGTGGGAGTCGAGATCCCCAACCGCCAGCGCGAGATGATCGGCATCCGGGAGATGCTCGAGTCCGACGTGTTCCAGTCGAGCCCCTCCCGGGTCAGCCTGGCCCTGGGCAAGACCATCGACGGCGCTCCCTACGTCAGCGATCTCGCCAAGATGCCGCATCTCCTCATCGCCGGCGCCACCGGAAGCGGAAAGTCCGTGCTGCTCAACAGCCTCATCTGCTCGATCCTGTTCAAGTCGAGCCCCGATGAGGTGAGAATGATCGTCATCGATCCCAAACGGATCGAGCTCGGCGTCTACCAGGATGTCCCCCACCTGCTGACGCCGGTGGTCACCGACCCCAAGAAAGCCAGCGAGGTCTTGAAATGGGTGGTGCTCGAGATGGAGAACCGGATGAAGATGCTCGCGAGCGAGGGGGTTCGGAACATCGATCAGTACAACAACATCCTCCGCGGGGCGCTCGAAGCCGGAGAAAAGCGAGAAGACGAGCAAGGTGAGCCCCTCAAGCCGATTCCCTACGTCATGGTCGTAATCGACGAGCTCGCCGATTTGATGATGATCGCTTCCTCCGACGTCGAGGAGGCAATCACCCGGCTGGCGCAGATGGCCCGGGCGGTTGGAATCCATCTCGTGCTCGCGACCCAGCGGCCCTCGGTCGACATCATCACCGGAGTCATCAAGGCGAACTTCCCCACACGCATCGCTTTCCGGGTCGCGTCGCGGGTCGACTCGCGCACGATCCTCGATTCGAACGGCGCCGAGCAGCTCCTCGGCCGCGGCGACATGCTGTTGCTGCCGCCCGGCTCGGCTCGACTCATCCGGCTCCACGGCCCGTTCGTCTCCGAAGCCGAGGTCGGCCGTCTCGTCGCCTTCTGGC
>DASPGQ010000334.1 GCA_035620555.1 Vicinamibacteria bacterium | reverse complement strand
CGAACTCCGTCACGATGGACGGCCGAAACAGCAACGACGCTCTCGACGTGGAAGACTTCCCCCTGCCGGAAGGCCAGCTTCCCCCGATACGGCGATTCAAGTGGATCTCAGAGAACTACTTCCAAACGATGGGCAATCCCCTTCTTACCGGCCGTGAGATCACCTGGACGGACATCCATGACCATGCGCCCGTCGTCGTCATCACCGAGAACCTCGCGCGCGAGCTCTGGGCCGAGCCCGAGAGGGCCCTGGGCAAGCGTGTGCGGTCCTCTCTCGAGTCGGACTGGCGGGAGATCGTGGGAGTGGTCGGCAACGTTCACGACGACGGCGTCGATGAAAGACCTACGGCTGTCGTCTATTTCCCCATGGTCGTCAAGAATATGTGGGGCGCGGAGGTCCTGACGCAGCGCTCGATGGTCTACGCGATCCGGACGGAACGCGCCGACTCGCCAAGCCTTCTTGCCGAGGTGCGGGACGCAATCTGGTCGGTCAACCCAAACCTGCCCCTGGCGAACGTGCGCACACTCGATGAGATCCTCGACCGCTCGCTGGCCCGCACGTCGTTCACCCTCGTCATGCTCGGCATCGCTTCGGGCGTTGCTCTCGTGCTCGGCGTCGTCGGGATCTATGGAGTCATCTCATACACCGTCTCGCAGCGAACCCGGGAGATCGGCGTTCGCATGGCGCTCGGCGCGGCACGCCGCGACGTGAGCGGGCTCGTGCTCAAACACGGGCTCGGGCTCACGGCGATGGGGATCCTCATCGGTCTCGGAGCGGCCTTCGGACTCACGAGGCTGATGTCGGCGCTCCTGTTCGGAGTGGGACCTATCGACCCTCCGACCTACACCGCCGTTTCTCTAGCGCTCGGGGCAGTCTCCCTCGCCGCCAGCTACCTGCCTGCGCGGCGCGCCTCCAGGCTCGCGCCAACCGAAGCCCTTCGCTGGGAATGACCAAAGCTCCCGGTGGCTTTGCTGACGTGCCAGCGCTCTTGCAAATTTGCCTGTCACCTACGACGCTTTACCTCTAAAGATGTAGAGTAAGGGGAGGCTGTCATGTCGGACGTGCATCATTTCGAAAGCTCGGTACACTGGACGGCGAAGCGTGAGGGAGGTCTGGAGTCCCCTGGGCTACCGCCTCTCGAGATCGCCGCACCACCCGAGTTTGGCGGGCCGGGAGAGCGATGGACGCCCGAGCATCTATTCGTCTCTTCGGCGAACGCATGCGTCATGATGACGTTTCTCGCCATTGCGGAATTCTCCAAGCTGCCAGTGCGAGGGTGGCGTTCCGAGGCAAAGGGAACGCTCGAGAAGGTCGAGGGGGAAGGTTACCGATTCACGAGCATCGACATCGAGGCGCACGTCGAGGTCGGGGAGGAAAAGCACGTCGAGCGGGCGCGTCGCATCGTCGAAAAAGCCGAGGCAGCCTGCCTCGTTTCGCATTCGCTTCGTACACCGGTTCGAGTGACCGCCCAGGTGAAGTCGGTCGAAAAGTAGCCTCGAGACCCAGAACTACGCTTATTGGGTACCCAACAAGATACACCACAACGATCTGTGGTACAGTATGTACATGCCCAGCCAAGCGATACAAGTCTCTATGGATAAAGAGCTTCTGAAGAGGATCGACCGGGATCCCGAAGTCAGACAGCGGGGCCGTTCGGCGTTCATCCGCTCGGCGGTTGAGCTCTACTTGAGGACCAAACGACGCCGCGAGATCGATGCCGAGATCGAACGGGCCTATGAGGGACATGCAAAGCAAATGCTCGACGAGGTGGCAGAGCTCGTGGGAGCGCAGGAATGGCCCGTCGACTGAACCGAGGTGAGTTGTGGCTCCTCGGCCGTCCGAGCCCTGACAAACGGCGACCCGTTCTCATCCTGAGCCGGCCCTCTCTAATCCGTGCCTTGCACACCGTGACCGTGGCAGCGGTGACCTCGACGCTTCGCGGATCTCCCACGGAGGTCGCGCTGGGAATGGAAGAAGGATTGAAAAAGACGTCATGCGTGAACCTCTGTAACGTCTTCACCGTCACGCAGCACGATCTCGAGCGATTCGTGGGGTCCGTCTCCCCGGAAAAGATGGCTCGAGTGTGTCGAGCGCTCGTCATCGCTTGCGGATGCGACTGATTCCAACCTCACCTGTCAGGTTCTGATCCCTCGGATTCCTGGAGAGCGAGGCATTTCCTCACGCTGAGGTACGGCTCGGCCTCCGCCGGAACGGCACGCAACCTGCTCCCGGTAGCCCGCAACATGTCATATACGTCCTTCGGCACACCGGCGAGGTGAAGGCGCACGTCTCGCCTTTCCAGATCGCTGGCGAAACGCTCCAGGGTGAGAAGAGCCGTGAAACGCATTTCGTGCGCGTGGCTCAGGTCCATGATGACCACGCGGGCCGAAGACGGCAGCTTGTGCTCCACTTCCGCTAGAAATGGTTCGGCGGCCGCATAATGGAGGTCTCCGCTGACCTCGACGATGACGACCGCGGGCTCATCCTCCGGGCCTATCGGGCGGATCCGCTCTTTGGGACCGTCGGCCGTCAGGAGGCGGACGCGAGGAATGCTCGTACGCGCGAGATGGATGACCAGCCCTAGACCCGCCCCGAGGAGAATCGCCCATTCGAGGGGAAGGACGAGAGTCGAAGTAAGAGTGACGACGAGAAGGCTCCGGGTTGCCGCGCTCGCTCGCCACATGCGCGACATCGCTACCCGATCGATCATTCCAAAGGCGGTCACGAAGAGCACGCCGGCGAGTGCCGCCTGGGGAATGTAGGCAACCGAGGGCGCGGCGATGAGCAGAATGGGAAGGACGAAGATCGCCGCGGACGCCGCCGCGAGTCGTGTCCGAGCGCCGACGAATTGCAGAAGCGCGGATCGCGTCAGGCTCGCCGATGCCGGGAAGGCTCCGCTGAAGGCTCCGGCGATGTTCGCCCACCCTTGCGCCAGGATCTCTCGTTTCATGTCGGGCCGAGCACCCCGTGCTCTAGCGGTTACCGCGAGCTCCAGCGAGCCGAGAAGCGTGATGGCGAGCGCGGGAACGAAGAAGTCATGCAGAAGATCGAGTCGGAGCGTTGGCAAAGCAGTCTCGGGCCAACCCTTCGGTACCGGGGCTCGATCGCCGACCAGCGGAACGCCCGTGCTCTGATCGAGGGCAAGCGCCCAGGCGCCGACGCTAATCACCAACAGCGAGACGAGCGCGATGGGAACTCGCGGCAGAAAGCGCCGGCCGAGAACGAGAACGAGGACCACTCCCACGGTCACGAGGACGGCAGGCAGCGCGGGATAGGTGCCCTCCCGGAAGGACGACGCCACCGCGGCAAACTCTCCTGCGAGTCCGGTCTCGCGAACGGGCGGCAATCCCAGTGCCTCGTCGAGCTGCATGGTCGCGATCAACACCCCCGCACCCGCGGTGAAGCCGACCAGCACGGACTCGGGGAGAAATCGCAAAAGCGTCTCTCCCCCGGCATAACCCACGACCAGACGAGTCACTCCCGCAAGAAGTGTCAGCGTCGCCAGCACCGGCAGGCCGTCCGCGCCAATGAGTCCATTAGCCCCGAGAAAAGGAAAGAGGGCGCTCAAGATCAGGAGCCCGGTGGTGTTCGTCGGCCCGGTGACGACCTGCGCGCTGCGGCCAACCAGCGCGGCAACCAGCCCCGGTACGGCGGCGGTTGCGATTCCGTACGCGGGAGGCAGACCCGACATCATCGCGTAGGCCAGGCACTGGGGAAGCCCGACCAGAGCGACGGTGAGCCCCGCAATCAAATCCGCGCGTATCGGTGCTTTCACCGATCCCGCCAACTGCTCGCGATTCTTGGAGAACAAACTATCGTTTCGCGTTCACCACCGGCTCCGGCTCGCTCGGGAGCCGATAGGCGTCGAGCGTCGGTTTGAGCGGGCGGAGGAGCCAGTACGGCCGGCGGGTTCCGTCCGGTGAGACCTTTTCGGCCGATCGCGTCTTCTCGAGCCACTCCTGGTAATAATGATGGGCCTTCTCCGTGTCCACGTGAATGTCGCCGTAGCGATCGCCAGGCTCGGCGGGCTGGATGCGCACGGCCTGATGCCAGCACTGCATACCCGAGATGGGATCGGGCTGCACCAGGAACGTGAGGTTCTGGTGCACTCCGGCATCCGTCCACCAGATTCGGCCGGTGTCGGCATCCGCCGATTCGAAGGCGCTCACTCCCCGTTGGCGATCGAGAGACCAGTCCGATCCATTTCGAGCCATCGCAACCGTGGCCATCATTTGACGCTGGCCGTCGTCATGGAGCTTCCACCGACCCATGTGATGACTGCAAGCAACGACACCGGGTCGAATGCCCTCCGTGACCCAGGCCTTGACCACGAAATAGCCGGTGCGCGTGCTCACTCGAACGAGGCTACCGGTGGCGACTCCGAGCCGCGCCGCCTCTCGAGGATGGATCCAGAGCGGATTCGTATGGGCGATCTCATCGAGCCACTTGGCGTTGGCGCTGCGCGTATGGATGTGCACCGGCAGCCGGAACGTCGCGATCAGCGGGATTTCTCCCTCATCGAGATTCTCCGGATGAATCTGGCTCTTGATGTAAGTCGGAATCGCGTATTCTCTCCACCCCCAGCTCACCAGAGTTCTCGAGTAGAACTCGAGCCGGCCGCTGGGAGTGGGAAAGCCGGCGAGTATCTTACCGTCCACGCGGACTCCCACCGGTCGTCTCCCGTCCGCATCGGACGGGGGCGACGGCTGGGGAACCACGTTGGGGGAGGCGGGCTTCGGGGCTCTCGTATACACCCGTCCGGTTCCGTCGATGCGCTCGTCCTCGAGCTCCTCGCCGGCAACCTCTTTCTCGTACAGAGGTCCGACCGTCTTCGCGATCTCGAACGCGCCGTAGCGCCGCATGTACTCGAGCGGAGTCCGTCCTTCGGCCGCGGCCCGCTCGGGCAGCCCTGGAACCGAGTGCTCGAAGATATGGGCGTAGTATTCCTCCACGGTTAGCTTCTTCCCCGGGTTCCTCTTCGACTCGAAGAACCGGCGAATGCCCATGGTTCCGTCGAGATCGATGCGCCAGGAAAGCTCGATCCAGAACTCGTTCTCTTCCCACACCTCTCCGGGGTTCGCTCCTCGCGTATCGGGGTGCGACTCCCCCAGGCGCTCCTTCGCCACGCGCATCACCGGCTGCCGGAAGCCGATCCACTGGCCATCGTGGGTCTCGTAGGAATGAATGTCATGGCGTTCGGCTCCCACCCCCATGGGAAGCACGTAATCGGCGAAATACGCGGTCTCGTTCCAGGTCGGGGTCAGCGCGACGTGGAGTCCGACCTTCTCCTCGTCGCTCAGCACCTCGATCCAGGTGAAGCCGTCGGGATTGGTCCAGACCGGGTTGTAGACGCGCGTGAAATACACGTCGAGCCGGCCGCGGCCTTCCTTGAGGAAGTGGGGCAACAGGAAGGACATCTCGTTCATCGCCAGCGGATACTCGATCGGCCAGCTCAGATGATTCCACACGTCGGGATGAGGCGGGACGTGGATCGGCTTGCCGACGAACTTGTTCCACGCGTTGGGATAGGTGCTCCCCGGCGTGGCGACGGCCCCCATGAGCGCATTCAGGAGAAACAACGTCCGCGAGACCTGCCAGCCGCCGAGGTTCCCCGCCGCGGCACTGCGCCAGTTGTGCGTCGAGAGCCGAGTCCCGGCGGTCGCCACGATCTCGGCGACCTGTTCGAGCACCGAGGCTTCGACCCCCGACTCCCGTTCGGCGAGCTCGAACGTATAGTCACGGTAGAGCTCCACCAGCACGCGTTCGAAGTTATCGAACGTCGGCTCGACGTCAGGCCGTTCCGTTTCCAGATACTCCTGCCAGTTCCACCACCTCCGGACGAAGTCACGGTTGTAGAGCCGGTTCTCGACCAGATAGCGCGCGATAGCGAGGAAGATGGCGGCTTCGCTTCCCGGATAGGGCGCGAGCCAATGGTCCGCGTGAGTCGCGGTATTCGACAAACGCACGTCGAGCACGATGAGCTTCGCGCCGTCTTTCTTGCCCTCGATGATGCGCTGGGCATGGGGATTGAAGTAGTGACCGGACTCCAAATGGGCGCTCACCAGGAGAATGACTCTGGCATTCGCGTGATCGGGGCTCGGGCGGTCGTAGCCCATCCAGTAGTGGTAACCCGCCCGGGCACCCGATGAGCAAATGTTCGTGTGCGAGTTGTGACCGTCGAGCCCCCAGGCAGCCATCACGCGTTCGGTGTAGCCGTCTTCG
>DASPGQ010000333.1 GCA_035620555.1 Vicinamibacteria bacterium | reverse complement strand
TTTCGCTGGCGTGGCGACATGATCTGGGACAACTACCTCGGGCCAAAGCGCTTTTGTGCCTCGTTGTGGGGCGACGACGAGTGGGAGCAGGCCCTTCTCTACATGGCCCGCCATCGCATGAACTTCCTCGAGTTCTACCCGCCGCTCGAACGTGTCTTCGCTCGGGCTTTTCCCGAGATTGCCGATGATTTCGAGGAGGGCACCGTGTGGAAGAGCGAGGCGAAACACGCGCTCGCGAAGCGCGTCGTGGCGCGCGGCCGTGCTCTCGGCATCCACTTCATGTACGTTCTGAGCTACGGGGCTTTCCCCGAGCCGGTGCGAGCGCTCTTTCCCGACCTCGAGTGGCGCAACGGGTTTCTCTGCGCGCACCAGCCCGAGCTCATGGAGCTGACGGAAAAAGTGTGGCGCGTGCTCATCGAGGAGCTCGGGACGGATCACTGGTACGCCGTTCGCCATCGCGGCGAAGAAGAGCAGGTCTACAGCGATCCCTGTCGCTCGGTGACGAAGTCGGAGGGGTTTCAACAAGCGTTCGTTATTTTGGGCAAAGTCGATCCCCGGGCAGCGATCACCGTTTGGACCTGGGGCGAGCGCATCCCCGATCTCTTCCAAGGATTCCCCTCGAACGTGCGGGCCGCCCATATCCGGCACGGCATGGCGGACGTCTTCGGCGATCGAGGGGCGGGAAGAGAACAGAGCGACGGCCGTCCAGGGCTTGTCGAGGACACACTCTGGCTCTCGGGGCAGTTCACGGTCTTTGGCGGAAACGAGACCGGGCTCCAGACAGCTTGGTGCGACGCGAAGGCGCTCACTCGCGACGCGACGGCTTCTTCGCAGAGCAGCGCCGAAGGCTACTTCCAATGGCCGGAGTGGAGCAACACCTCGGCCTGGCTCGCGCACGTCGTCGCGAAGCTCGCGTGGCGCCCGAAAGAGCCGTCGGTCGCGCACTACGCGGAGCGGCGTCACGGTGAGCGCGCCGGGACTTTTCTCGCAGCGTTCGGTCCACTCGTTCGGGACGGCAACGCGAAGTTCATGCATCCGCCGAGAAAGCGCTTGCTCGTCCCCTACTTCAACGCTCCCGAGAGCCTCGAGCTTCTCGAGTCGGTTCGCGCGGGCGCGCGGGCCATGCTCGAGGTGCTCGAAGGTGCGCCGTCGATGTTTCGGCGTGACTTTCTCGACATCGTCGCGTGGGTCGGCCTGAGGCAGGCGCAGGTTCTCGAGTGTGACGCCTATCTCCGCCACGTCGAGGGCGAGGACGTGAGCTTTGACCATGCCGAGACGACGTGGAGAACGCTCGCGGCGGCGATGGCGTCATCGCCAGATCTCTCCATCGTCGCCTCGACCCGCGACCTCGCACGCATGGGGCCGATCTCGTCACGTCTCGAGGATTCCATCTGGAACCTTGCCTGTGACTTCTACAACGGGTATCCCCTCGTGCTGTCGCCCGAGGCGATCGAGCTCGTGTACCTGCCGCAGCTCGAAGCGTTACGCAAGGCGACGGCGGCGGGCGGACCGGTCGTCCTCGAAGCGCCGGGGTGGTTCTGGCACGATTTTCCCGACCTCGCCTGGGCGGACTGCGTGCGCAAGCTGCCCGGCGAAGATGCCGCGGCCTTCGAGCGAGAGATGCGAGCACGGCTCGGCGCTGACCCACCGACTATGCGTGAGGCGCCGGAGCTCGAGACTTTCTTGACCCTTCCGCTCCCGGAGCCTCGATCGGATCCTCCGACGTTACCCCGCACCCCCGTACGATAACGCGAGAGTTAGTTAACTGCACGCTGGCGCCGGCGGCGTGCCTGTTTCAACAACGCCACCCAGCGCTCGCCCTAGATAATCTCGACCGCGATCTTTCTGCCCGGCCCGGCGCGGCCTCCCCCTCGCCTTGCGGGGGAATCCTCGCCGAGTTCATTCTCGCGTTCTCGCGCGCTCTCGGCGATTTCGGCGCGACCATCATGGTGGCGGGCAATATTCCCGAAGAGACTCAGACGCTCTCGCTCGCCATCTTTCAGCTCGTGCAGCTCGGTCGCGATCCCGAGGCCTATCGTCTCGCTGCCGTCACCATGCTGGTGGCGTTCGCGGCGATCTGGCTCGCGGACCGCCTTTCGAGACGGCCTCGGGCGAAGTCCGTTGCTCTCCGATGATCCACGTCACCATGCGGCTTCCGCTCGACTCTTTCGAGCTCCACGTGTCGCTCGATCTGAACGAGCCAATGACGGCCCTCTTCGGCCCTTCCGGGGTGGGGAAACGTCGCTTCTCGAGACCA
>DASPGQ010000332.1 GCA_035620555.1 Vicinamibacteria bacterium | reverse complement strand
GCCGCGCCGTCAGCAGCCCGACCCGGCACGATCGATTACGGATCCCGCCACGGCATTGAGCACTAAAAGAGAGCCGCGGCCGATGATGGCACTCTGAGTTTTCCCTCACCCGCCCCTCATTTCTCGAATGGCTCCGTCCGGTTAGTCTCCCCGCTGGGAGGAGGGCCTTGGAATGTCTCTTGTCAACGTTCTCAACATTCACGACAGCGTCGAGCTCGACACGGAAAAACGCATTCAGTTCATCGATCTCACCGGGCTCGTGAGGGAGCGGGTCCGCGCATCGGAAGTGGTCAACGGTATGGTCAACGTCCAGACCAAGCACACCACGACCGCCATCGTGCTCAATGAGAACGAGCACCGACTATTGCGGGATTTCGAGGAGCGCCTCGAGGCCTGGGCCCCGCGAGGTGTCTCTTACTACCACAACGACCTCGAGGCGCGACGCTTCCAGCTTCGCTCGGACGAGAGGCCCAATGGCGATGCCCACGCCCGGGCGATCCTCCTCGGGGCATCGGAAACGCTCAACGTGGTCGACGGCGAGGTCCAGCTCGGTCCGTGGCAGCGATTGTTCCTGGTGGAGCTCGACGGGCCGCGGCGCCGCAGCATCTCGATCCTGGTGATAGGAACTGTGGTTTAATCCCAACGGATGCAGGCGCTCGGAATCGACATCGGCGGAACCGGGATCAAAGTCGCCAAAGTCGAATCCGACACCGGAGAGCTCATCGGCGAGCGCGTGCGTCTCAAGACTCCCACCCCGTCCACCCCGGGGCGAGTGGTGGAGGCCGTTGCCCAGGCGGTTCGGCAGCTGGATTGGAAGGGAGATCGCGCGGGGTGCGGCTTTCCTGGAGTCGTTCGCCGAGGCGTCGTCTTCACGGCAGCGAACGTCTCCAAGAAATGGATCGGTGTCCGGGCGAACGAGCTCCTGGCCGAGACGACGGGCTCCAGAGTCGTCGTGGCCAACGATGCCGACCTCGCCGGTCTCGCGGAGATGCGCGTCGGTGCTGGCCGAGCTCAGACGCGGGGCGTCGTGCTCATGTTGACTTTCGGTACGGGCATCGGTACGGCACTCTTCCACGACGGCGTGCTCGTGCCGAACTGTGAGCTCGGACACATCGAGATCCGCGGGAGGGACGCGGAAACCTGGGCATCCGAGCGCGTTCGGGTGGACCAAGGACTGTCGTTCAAGAAGTGGGCTCGTCGCGTGAACCTCTATCTCCAGCGAATGCATGCTTACTTCTGGCCCGATCTCATCATTTTTGGCGGCGGGGTCAGCAAGAAATTCGACGCCTATGCCGCTCACCTGTCGGCACCTTGCCCCATCGTGCCCGCGGCGCTTCGAAACCGCGCCGGGGTCGTGGGCGCCGCCCTCGCGGCCGCAGAAGGACTCGAGGTGTAACCACCGCCAAGAACTTTTTGCCTGCGGAGTTCGTCCTAACCGTGAGAACGGGCAAGGTCTATGGATCTCACTCTCGTCTCCGAAGCTTCCGGCCCGACGCAAGAGGCCATCGACTACCTGGGTAGAGAGGGTATTCGCCACGTCGTCGCCCCCTCCCTGCGGGGGGCACGATCCGATTTCGCGCTGAGCCTTGGAAGCGGCGGACTCGATTCGAAAATACTGGAATCGCTCTGGCCAAGACGACACGATGCCGAAGTGCTCATCGCCTCGCGGCATCACCGCGGTGGGCGATCCCTGAGCCGGGCATTCAACCGATTGCTTCGCCGCGCGCTCCATCTTCCGTTCGACGACATAACCGGCGGGGTGCGGCTCTATCGGTGTTCCGCGCTGCGGCGGGTCGCGCTTCCCGAGGATCGGCCCTCGGCCCCGGTCGAGCTCCTCGTTCGCCTCTACAACGAGGGGTTCAAGATCAAAGAGATTCCGTTAGAGGGGCTCCCCAACACCGAAGGTCGGATCCTTTCCCATCTGGCGGCGCTCGCGCGATTACGGCGATTGCGCAAGTCGTCCCACGCCGCCGACTCGGACGACCGCGCATTCGAGAGTCGCGTTCCCCTCAGGAGGCGATGGCTCACGCGCCGGCAGGAGACGATCGTGAGCTACCTCGAGGTCGATGTGCCGGTGCTCGACGTCGGCTGCGGATCCTCTCGTTTGATCCAGGCGCTTTCGAAGGGAGTGGGCCTCGACACCTCCGCCCCGAAGCTGCGGTTTCTCCGCGGCCGCGCCAACGCGATCGTTGCCGGCGATGTCGCGAGGCTCCCGTTTCGAGACGGAAGCTTTCCGCAGCTCGTATGCTCCCATGTAGGCGTCGGGAGTACGTACCTCGAGGAGCTTCGACGCATCCTGAGACCGCACGGCACCCTGGTTCTCGGAACCCCCGACAGCTCGAGTCTGCGGTTCCGCCTGCTCCGCCGTCTCGCGGGCCTCGAGGCGGGACAAAGGTCGGTGAACGAGCGGGGTTTGCGGCGAGATCTCGAGGAGACCGGCTTTCGGGTGGACGAGATCCGCCGCGTGTACGGGGCGGAGATGATCGTTCGGGCGATTCGGCGCTAGCCCCCTTAGGGAACGAGCCGCAGGCGCATCAAGACCGCGCTCTCGGGGCATGCCCCGCGAAGCTCCTGAGACGCCCCGAGGCGAGGATCGACCTCGTCGCGACCAATCCGCTGGAATCCGAACCGCGGGAAATACCACTCGGCGGTCGTGGTGAGCAGAAACATCGAATGGATTTCGTTCGCTCTCGCCTCTTCGAGGAGACGCTCGACGAGGCAGCGTCCGACTCCGGCGCGCCGCTCGCCCGCCCGGACGGCCAGCGAACGCAAGAGGCCCACATCCTCATATTTCTCAATCCCGATACAACCGACGAGACGACCTTCGCCGTTACGGGCAACCAGGAAACCACCGAAGTGATCTTCCACCCCGGCACGGGGAAGGTCGGACTCATCGAGGAGCTCCAACACCTCGTCCAGCTCGCCCGCTCGTGCACGCCCGACGTTCATGAATCATCATTTTGCCACAGCCGAGCCGTGGCGGCCGATCGAACACGGGTCCCGCCACGGCGTTTGAGAACTAGAATGGCAATCGAGGCACGAATGGAGTAAGAAGTGCAACTCCGATCGCCACGATGAATACATCCAAGGTTCTCGGCGCAGGGCTCCTCCTTCCGCCCCTCGTCATCCTGTTGTTTCCGACGCTTCCCCCCCAGGACACCGCAATCGAGCGCGGCGAGTACGTGTTTCGCGCGGCTGGCGGATGCACATGCCACCACGATCCGCAAGGTGCAATCTTCTCCCTCGCGGGAGGTCGGCCGATTGCCACCCCTTTCGGCACGATCTACAGCACGAACATCACGCCCGATGACGAGACGGGAATCGGCGGCTGGTCTGACCCGGACTTCATGAAAGCGATGAGAGAAGGTGAGAGCCCAAAAGGAGAGCCCTACTACCCCGTTTTCCCCTACACGTCGTTCACCCGGATGACGGACGTCGATCTCCTCGACCTCAAGGCCTATCTGTTCTCACTCGAGCCGGTCGTCAAGGAGAACCAACCGCCGGAGCTCCGATTTCCCTACAACAGTCGGAACAGCATACGAGTATGGCGCACGCTCCATTTCGAGCCGAAGCCATTCGAGCCGAGACCCGAGCGTACGAGCGAGTGGAACCGCGGCGCCTATCTCGCCGAGGCGGTCGCGCACTGCGGCGAGTGCCACACTCCCAGGACTTTCATGGGAGCGACGAACGAAGAAATGTACCTCGCCGGATCGGTCGAGGGCCCCGAAGGTCAGATCGCCCCCAACATCACCCCCGACGAGGCGACGGGCATCGGGAGCTGGAGCATTCCCGACATCGTGTGGTTTCTCCAAACGAGCTTCAAACCGGACGGTGATGGCGCTCAGGGATTGATGGAGGAGGTCGTCGAGCACGGCTATCAGCACCTCGAGGAGTCGGATTTGAAAGCCATCGCTGCCTACCTCAAGTCGCTCGAGCCGATAGAAAACGCCATCCGCTCGAAGTAGCGCCCCGTCGAGGACGGTGGGAGCACCCTCAGCGCAGCCAGCCCGGGGGAACGCCGGCCCTTCGGGCCTCGTCCATGAGAGCGCCGCGATCGGCACGCGCCTGCTCGAGCTCACGCTCCACCGCCTGTCTCTCGGAAGCACCACGCGGGTTGGCGGTGTAGCGGGGGCTCTCCAGCTGGGACTCGAGCTCGCGGATCCTCCCGTCGAGCCTGCTCAGACGGCCCTGCCAGTACTCTCTGGTCTGCGTCGGATCGGGCTGCTCTCGCTCACCAGACTCGGACTCGCCGGTCGGCTCGTCCTCCGCAGGCTCCGCAGGCGCCGCGGCGGTTCCAGCGCCGGTCACCTGCGTCATCGGACCTTGGCCTCTCAAATCGACTTCGGTGTACGTGTGGCTTTCCGATGTCTGCAGCTTTTTTCGGCGCTCCTTCTCCTTGCGAGCGACCTCGGCGAGCGATTGCGCCGAGACGACGGCGGCGAGGAAGAGTGTCGCGAGGGTGAACACGAGACGTTTCATCTCGCACCTCCATTACCTGTATGGAATGCTCCATTCTAGCGCTGGCGCGGACCCGTGCAAGTCCGGTCGCTCGGATGATGGAAACTACCGGCGAAGCGCGGTGATCCGGTTGCCGCGCGACGAGCTCAACCGTCGAAGACCTCGCGAAAATATCGAAGCCAGTTCTGACCCAGCAGCTTCTCGATGTCCCCGTCGGCATAGCCGCGTTGATGAAGCCGATGAGCGACGTTGCGAAAACGCTCGGGCTCATCGAGCCCCTCGATCCACGGCGGCCACCGAACCCGGTAAGACGGCTTGAAGCTCCGGAGCCGCGGTTCGTACCAGGTCTCCCGCGTGGCCCAGCTCTTGATACCGCGAATGGCGAAGTCGGTCGAGAGACCCACGTGATCGATGCCTCCCACCTTGACGGCATGATCGATATGGTCGATGTAGTCCTCGATGGTGGTGTCGGGACTCGGGCCAACGAAATACCCCAGAGCGGTGATTCCCGTCATGCCACCCCGGTCGGAGATGGCCTTGATGAGCTCGTCGGTCTTGGCCCGCGGATGATCCCGATAGATCGCTTCGCAGAACGTGTGGGTGAATGCGGCTGGTCGTCTTGATACCGCGATCCCATCCTCCGAGGTCTTCCGACCACAATGAGAGAGATCGACGATGATCCCGAGCTCGTTCATCCGCTCCACGACGGCAACGCCGAAGTCCGAGAGCCCCGCATTGGTCCGTTCCGTGCAGCCGTCGCCGAGCTGGTTACGTGAATTGTAGGTCAGCTGGATACACCCGGTTCCTAGCTCGAACAGCGGGTCGAGATTCTCCACTTCCCCCTCGAGCATCGTCGCGTTCTGGAAGCCAAAGACGACGCCCATCTTCCCTTCCCGCTTCGCAAGCTCGATGTGAGCGGCCTTCGTCGCCCGGAGAATCTTGTCGGGGTTGTCGCGAACGCGAGCATTCCACTCTGCGAGAGCCCTGATCGCCAC
>DASPGQ010000331.1 GCA_035620555.1 Vicinamibacteria bacterium | reverse complement strand
GCCTCCACTCGCGAGATTCGCGCGCTCATCGGCAGGGCGTCGTGGACGAGGGGTCGAATCGCAACCGAAGCGTCGCCGCCTGATTCACTGGTTGACGCGAGAGTCTAACACACGCTCCGGTTTTGCGCGCCGACCCTCGTTCTGCTACGCTCTTGCCGCTGCCGTACCCGTAAGGGCTGGGTTGGGTCGAACGCGAGGGCCGTGCTCTCGACAGGGGGGACTGGCATGTCACGCCTCTCACCGGCGAATCAATGGGTTCTCCCATTCGCCTTCGTACCCGTGCTGACTTTCGTTGCCTCTGTCGAAGCCTCCGAGCGGCGGGCAGCGTCGACATCCGGATCCTTCGAGAACCGCTCCCCATACCGGCCGTCGACTCAAGAGCTCGCCCGCATCGAGAAAAAGCTGGACGAGGCCAAGGAGAAGCTACCGCGGCCCCACACCGATGCCGCGGCGGCCGTCGAGTTCTTTCGGCAGAAGCGCGTACCGGTTGGCCAGCAGGAGGTCCCCGTCGATCGATATTTCACCGCCCGTGAGCACTTGCGCGCCATGCGTCGGTATTCGACGGCCTCGAACCGCTTCCTCCCATCGTCCGGCGATGAGGACCTAGACTTCCCCGGCGCGTCGTCGTCCGCGGCTCTGGGCGTCTGGACGTGGCTCGGGCCCGGCAACGTGGGAGGACGCACGCGAGGCCTTGTCATCGATCCCAGCAATCCTCAACGGATGTACGCCGCCGGTGTGGCCGGAGGCGTCTGGAAGACCACCAATGCGGGAGCGACCTGGGCGGCGCTCGACGATTTCATGGCGAGCCTCGCCGTGAGCTCGCTCGCGATGGCCCCGGGAAACCCGAGCATTCTTTACGCCGGAACCGGCGAGGGCTTCTTCAATGATGACGCGGTTCGCGGAGCGGGGATCTTCAAGTCGACCGATGCGGGTGCCACCTGGAACCGCCTGCCGAGCACGGAAAGTTCGGACTTCTTCTATGTCAACGACATCGTCGTGAGCTCGAACAATTCCCAGCGAATCTACGCGGCCACCCGTGCGGGAGTCCATCGTTCGCTCGACGGTGGAGCCAACTGGTCCCTGGTGCTCGCTCCCCTCGTGACCGGTGGCTGTCTCGACCTTGCCGCGCGCACCGATGGTGGACCGGTTGACATCGTCTTCGCCTCTTGCGGCACGCTCACCCAGGCCACCGTCTACCGCAACCTGGACGCTTCTGGCGCCGGCGTCTGGACATCGGTCCTTACCGAAGCCAACATGGGACGGACCTCACTCGCCATCGCGCCCTCGAACCAGGACATCATCTACGCGCTCTCCGCGAGTATCGATGGGACCAGTCCGTACGACGGCGGGCTCCATGCCGTTTTCCGGTCGATCAACGGGGGCAGCACCTGGGCGGCGCGGGTCCGGAACACGGACGCTACGAAGCTCAACACTCTCCTTCTGACGAACCCCTTGCTTGCGACTCTCGTCGAATGCGCTCTCGATACATCGAGCACCTTTGTCAACCAAGGCGAGTATGACAACGTCATCGCCGTAGATCCCCTGGATCCGGACATCGTGTGGGTGGGCGGCATCGACCTGTTTCGATCCGATGATGGCGGAGCCAATTGGGGTGTCGCGTCCTACTGGTGGTCGAACGCTAGCCCCTCTTTCGCTCATGCGGATCAGCACGCCCTCGCATTTCATCCTGAATACAACGGCAACACCAACACAGTGCTCTACGTCGGGAACGACGGCGGTTTGTTTCGTACCGACGTCGCGCGCGCCGCCACGGCTACCGGCCCTCTGGCAGTCTGCGATCCGGCGAACAGCGGTGTCGGGTTCACCGAGCTGAACAACAACTACGGGGTCACCCAGTTCTACCATGGAGTCCCTTACTCAAGCGGGACGCGGTATCTCGGTGGCTCTCAAGACAACGGAACTCTCAGGGGCGACGACGCGTCGGGCTCCGAGGCCTGGTCGATGATTCACGGAGGTGATGGAGGCTATGTTGCCGTCGACCCCTCGAATACCAACGTTCTCTATGCCGAGACCACGGGTATCTCGATTCAAAAATCCATCGATGGCGGTGCGAGCTTCGATCCGGCGACCGGCGGAATCGCCGATATCGGACTCTTCATCACCCCCTTCGTGATGGATCCATCGGAGTCGTTCCGGCTCTGGACAGGCGGGAGCTTCCTGTGGCGTACAAACAATGGAGCGGCAACCTGGAGTCGGGCAAGCGCGGCGGTTCTCGACGGGAAGGTGAGCTGTATCGCGGTATCGCCCGTCAATTCGAACAAGGTGCTGGCGGGAACGAGCTCGGGGCACATTCATCGCACCGATTCCGGGCTCACGTCGACGGCGAGCACATCGTGGCCGGTCACGCGGCCGCGAGAAGGTTTCTTGTCGTCGTTGACGTTTCACCCGACGGATGAGAACGTGGCATTCGCTACATATTCCACTTTCGGTGGCACGCACGTCTGGAAGAGCACCGACGGGGGAGCCAACTGGAGTCCTCTCGATGGTTCGGGGGGTGCTTCCCTTCCCGACATTCCCGTCCACAAGATCCTCGTGGATCCGCTCACCGAGCCGATTGGCGATCGCGCGTACCTGGCCACGGATCTCGGCGTGTTCGTCTCGACCGACGGAGGCCTCAACTGGGCGGTCGAGAACACAGGTTTCGCGAACGTCATCACCGAGGCCTTGAGTCTCGATGCGAGCCAGAAGACGTTGTTCGCCTTCACCCATGGCCGCGGAGTCTTTCGAGTGGACACGACCGGCGCCATCGCCGTCGACGTGCTGAGCGTGGACTTCGAGAGCGGCGCTCAGGGATTCGTGGCCGATAGCGTGAACGGCTTCCTCACCTGGCAGCTCACCACGAACCGGGGCACGGAAGAAGGCCATTCACCGAGCACGTCCTTCTACTTCGGAGACCCCGAGAACTTCGACTACAACAGTCTGGTCATCGAGCACGCGAC
>DASPGQ010000330.1 GCA_035620555.1 Vicinamibacteria bacterium | reverse complement strand
GAGCAGAAGACGTAGGGCACGAGGGTGTTGAGGGTCGCCAGGAGGATGATGAAGGTGAACTGCTCGACCAGGCTCCGCGTATAGTTCATCGCAAGGAGTACGCTCGCGAGAACGCTCGACAGCACGAGTCCGTAAGCCGGCGTCCCGCGCGCCGAAAGCAGCCCGAATGGGCGAGGGAACAAGCCGTCCCGGGCCGCCGCATAGGGGATTTGCCCCTGGAGCAGGAGCCAGCCGTTGAGCGCGCCGAAGCACGAGACGACGGCGCCGGCGCCGACGGCGTAACGAGCCCAATCCCCCCACATGACGTTCGCCGCCTCGGCGAACGGGGCATTGGACGTCGCGAGCTCCGCGGGCGGGATCGTTCCCATCACCGCGACGGTACCGAGGACGTAAACCGCCGCCGTCAAGAGGGTCCCCACGATCGTCGCCCTCGGAATCGTTCTCTCCGGATCGATCACGTGCTCCGATGGGGTCGTTCCCGACTCCAGACCGAGAAACGCCCAGAGCGTCAGCGCCACCGTGGCGGTGACCGCGGAGAAAGGAGACTGCTCGCTCGCGTTGAACGGGATGAAGTTGGACGGATCGACGAACACGAGGCCCAGTGTTCCGATGACGACCAGGGGGATGAGCTTGAGAATGGTGGTGACGAGTTGGACGACACCGGCGGGATGAACTCCCATGAGGTTCACCCATGTGAGCACCCAAAGCGTTGCCAGCCCCACACCGGCGGCAAGAAGGGGGCTCGAGCCGAGCGCGCCCCAGAACACCGTCAGATAGCTCACGAAAGCCACGGCGATCGCCGCGTTCGTCGTCCATATCGAGATCCAGTAACCCCAGGCCACGAGAAAGCCGGGGAACTCACCGAATCCCTCTCGCGTGTAGGTGTACGGACCGCCCGAGCGCCGTACGATCCGGGCGAGGCGGGCGAAGACGAGAGCGAGAAGGCATGCGCCCATGGCGGAGACGACCCAGCCCACGATGCTGATGCCCCCGAAGGGTCCGAGGGAGGCGGGCAACAAGAAGATGCCCGAGCCGATCATGTTGCCCACCACGAGCGCGGTCACCATGGCCGGCCCGAGCTTCTTCGTCACCGTGAGGTCTCGGGGGCGAAGTGGTTAAAGCCCGCGGGACGAAGCGTCTCGACGGAGCCGTCGCGTCGAACGATCTCGAGCCGATCCGCCTCAGACGTAGCCTCGCCGATCCGCGTCAGCTCGGGCTCCCCCGGCTGGCGAAGGCCCGCCAACCGATCTTCGTCGCGAACGGCGAAGAGCAGCTCGTAGTCTTCTCCACTCTGGAGCCCGCGCGAGAGGGGGTCCCGGCCCCACTCGCGCTCCCAAGCAAGAACGCCCGGTGACAAGGGCAAAGCGGTCTCCTCGATTCGGGCGCCGACGGAGCTCGCCCGACACAACCGGGTGAGGTCGATGACGAGCCCGTCGGAAACGTCGATGCAAGCGGTAGCGGCTCGTCGACGATTGAGATTCCTCCCGAGCGCGATTCTGGGCTCGGGGTCGATGTGCGCGCGGATACAGGCCTCGGCAAGCGCGATCGGCCCCCTCCGGAGAGCCTCGGGCACGATCAGCGCTCCCGAAGGGCCGAGGGCCACGCCTCTTCTCAGCAGCTCGAGTCCGACACCGGAGGCCCCGATCTTGCCGGAAAGATAGAGCGCGTCGCCCGCACGGGCGCCCGAGCGGCAGAGCACGCGCCGAGACACTGTATGGCCGCAGGCCGTGACGTCGACCACGATCGGTCCGGAAATCCGCGAAAGGTTGCCCCCGACGAGGCTCCCTGAGAGCCCGCGCGCCCGTTCACTCGCGCCCTCGACGAGCTCCCAGAGCATCTCGACTTCGAGCTCTCGGGGAACGGCGACCGAGAGCAGCACCGACACGAGCTCGCCTCCCATCGCCGCGATGTCGCTCACTGCCACGGCAACGGCACGTCGGCCGATGAAGCGAGGTGGAAGCGTCGTTCGCTCGAAATGAACCCCTTCGACCAGGGAATCCGTCGTGAGGATCAGCTGCTCATCCGCCGGGAGCGAGACGACGGCAGCATCGTCGCCGACCCCTACGGACACGCTCGCGGCAGGCGGTGCCAACCGTTTCTCGAGCTCTCTCAAGAAGCCGTCTTCGCCGAGCTCGGAGAGCTTCATCGAACCCTCGGGAGGCTCTCTTTATTCCGGCTCTGGTTCCGCGGGTGAGCCAAGGGAGCTCGAGAGTGTCGCCGCCAGCTCGTCGGCCTTGGCCGCGAGCTCGGCTTCGGAACGGCGACGATCCCGTTCGGCCTTGAAGAACTCATCGGCGATATTGAGCGCGGCGAGAATGGCGACTTTCAACGAGTCGGTGGTCGCGGTGGAACCGGCTATGGTCTTCATCTTGGTGTCGACGTAGCGGGCGAGCTCCTCGATATAGGCGGGATCTTCTTCCGCCCGAACCTTGTAGCTGCGGTCGAAAATGACGACCGACACGAGATTGTCGTCCTTGGCACTCTGGTCGCTCATCGCGCGGGTTGGCGACATTCTAGGCGATGGCGATGCCGGGGACAAATCTGCTACGCGGCGCGGTCAGCGCGCGGCGTTCAGAGTTTTCAGCTCTTCCACCCAGTTGACCACCACGTTCAACTGCTGCATCGACGTTTCCGCGTCTCTCTCGGGTCGAATCATGAGAAAGCGCGTTCCGTCGGGAGAAATGTCGTAGTTGCGGGCGTCGTTGTTGTAGGGATCGCGCTCGTACTCCCCTTCGAACAGCACCTTCGGCGTTCCGGGATCCAGGCCGGGCCGGTAGGCGATGGGAACGACCATCATCCGGTTGCGGCTGCGGTAGAAGAGCTGATCGCC
>DASPGQ010000329.1 GCA_035620555.1 Vicinamibacteria bacterium | reverse complement strand
CGTCTCCGTCTTAAGGTCGATGGAGCGCGCCTCGATCGTACGGTCGTTGGCCAGGCTAATCGCCTGGTAGTAGAGGAACGAACCGTCGGTCGAGATCACCGGCCTTTCGTGTCGCATTCTGTCATTCGGGCCGCCGCTCGTCAGAGCCTCGACAGCGCCCCCCTGTGCCGGCACGCGGAAGAGCTGGTCGTTGCGTCCGAAGACGATCTGGTCGTCCGGGCCCCACGCCAGCCCAGCCATGATATCGACAGGGCTCGCGAGCTCCTGCGTCACCGACCCGTCGACCGCGGCCTGGAAGAGCAGGCCGTCGTTGTTTACGAAAGCGACACGGGAGCCATCCGGTGAAACGGTCGCTACGGTCGCGGACTCGCTCCCGGGTACCGCCGTCATCTCGAAGCTGTCCAGGTGGCGGATGTAGATTTGACGGACGCCTTCCCGGACTCCGATGAATGAGGCGACGCTTCCATCGGAAGACAACGAATGGCTCGAGTAGAACTCGACGTTGGGAGGCAGGTTCAGCGACACGCTCAGGGTGGCGTCTCGGGTGGCGGTCGTTGGCACGGGGCGGGCGAGCAAGTACAGACTGAGCACGGCCAATACGGCGACCAGGCTCCAAGGCAAGAGGCGCGAGCCCGTGGAGGGCCCGGGTGCCGCGACGCCCGGTGCGGCCTCATCGTCGTGGCGCCCGGAGATCACATCGTCGAGCGTCACGCGGGCTTCGCCGATGTCGCGCAGGCGTTGCCGGGGATCTTTGGTGAGACAGCGCGCCACGAGGTGACGGATCGCGACCGGGGTCTCTTTCGGGATCCCGTCGAGATCGGGCTCGCGCTCGATGACCCGGGCGAGCACTTCCGTGACGTCATCTCCTTCGAACGGGCGCCGTCCGGTGAGCATCTCGTAGAGGACCGCGCCGAAAGCCCAGATGTCAGCCCGCCGATCGACGGGCTTGCCGCGTGCCTGCTCCGGCGCCATGTAAGCGGCGGTGCCGAGGATCACACCGAGCGCGGTGCCGCGTGCTGCGAGCGTCGGAGACTCGGAGATGGAACCGCTTCCCGACGCCGTCGTTTCCACGTTCTTGGCGAGCCCGAAGTCCAGGATCTTGATGTTCCCCTCGGGTGTCACCTTCACGTTCGCTGGCTTGAGGTCACGGTGCACGATGCCGCGCTCGTGCGCGGCTTCGAGCGCCTCGGCGATCTGTCGAGCGAGTGCCAGCGCCTCGGCCGCCGGGAGGACGCCGCGCGAAAGGCGGGTGGACAGGTCATCGCCTTCGACGAGCTCCATCACGATGACCGAGCCGTTGAGCGTTTCCTCCACCGCGTAGACCTGCGCGATGTGAGGATGGTTCAAGGTCGCGAGCACCTTCGCCTCTCGCTCGAAGCGGCTCACGCGCTCCGGGTCAGAGGCGAAGGATTCCGGAAGGGTCTTCACCGCGACGTCCCGGTCGAGCTTCGTGTCGCGAGCCCGGTAGACCTCGCCCATCCCGCCCGCACCGATCGTGCCTCGAATCTCATAGGCGCCGATCTTCATGCCGGGAGTCAGGGGCATACGTGCGGCATGATAGGGGGATAGCGACCCGCGAACAAGTCGTGCTCGCTATCGAAGCTCGAGTCGACCGCGGGCTCGTGAGGCGAGAGAGCTCCGAAACTATCGAATGCTCCTCGACGACGTTGCTTACTCGTGCCGGAGCGCTCGCATCGGGTCGATGCGAGACGCCCGGTAGGCGGGGATGAAGCCGGCTCCCGCTGCCACGAGGCCCAGCGTGAGTGTGGCGACAGCGAGCACCGCGGGATCATGGACGGATAGGCGGTTGTATCTCGCGATCCCGAAACGGACGTGCAAGGATTTCCCATTGGGCCGCGCTGGACGGATGGCTGACTCGGGGAACGTGGGAATATTAGCGCCTCGGTAGAGTTTCCGTGCCCGTGTCTATCGATGAATCGGTGTTTGGGCCGGAGGAGCTCGAGGTTGAGATGTCTTATCTCGGTGGTCGAGGAGCCTGCGAGTGACCTCGTGTTCGGTGATGAGAGCGAAGACTTTCATCTGGGCTCCACATCGATCGCAGGTCAGGGGATCAACCTCGTAGACTCGGTAGATGAGCTCTCGCCATCGTTTGTTCGCGGCACGCGGGGGACGAGGCGCACGCTATCTGGCCTCGGGCCACCTCGTCTACGCTCAGGACGGGACGCACTTTGGTGCGCCTTTCGATCTGGACCGGCTCGATGTGACCGGTCCATCCGTACCCATGGTCGATGGTGTCCTCACTCCGTTTGGTGCTGCGGAGTTCAGCATTTCGAACAGCCGGGATCTGATCTACGTGGCGGGCCGTTCTGCTGCGGAAGAAGTCCGCAACTCGCTCGTCTGGGTCGACCGGAATGGGATGGAAGAAGCTCTGGCAATCGAACCGCAAGTTTATTTCAACCCTCGCGTCCCTCCCGGCACACGAAAAACATTCTTTTCATCAACGTAAAAGTGATTCGGAAGATCCTCCATCATGTCCAAAACAAAACCTCCAGAGCTCCTCCTCGAAACGACTCCTCTCGCCTTCCTAGCTCGAGCACCGCCACAGGCCCAACTCGATCCGCAATCGACTTCCGTTTGCGCGGGTCCTCACGCGGCTATTCCGCACAATTGACCCTTCTCGATCCTCTTTCCGTGACTCCCGACATTGCTCGACCGGCTCCAGGACTCCATCGAACCAGCGCTTCCGTATCCCAACGCTCCTCCGAGTCCAATGATTTCTCCTATCCTTATCCTTCAGATCGTGAACGCCCATCAGGCCTCGAGCGCCCTCAAGGGTGCACACGAGCTAGGTCTCTTCACCGCGCTCGTGAGCAAGAGCAAGAACACTGCGACGCCTCCGGAGTTGGTGCGTCCGAGCGAGGCAGTCGAATCCTCTGCGACTTTCTCGTGTTTCAGGGGCTGTTGCAGAAAGAGGAGAACGCCTATCGCTCGAGCCCGGACGCGGCGCTCTTCCTCGACTCTCGCGCCGTCGAGGGGAAGACGGCGGCACCCTGAGGGTAGGGCTAAGGTCGAGCGAGCTCTCCGACCCGATGGACGCGTCCGGCGCGAATGACGTGGGTGATCAGGCGCAGGTTCCTCACATCCTCGAGGGGGTTTGCCGAAACGACACATAGATCGGCAATTTTTCCAGCCGCGATGGTGCCGATATCGTCCCGGCCCATCGCGAGCGCTCCGTTACGCGTCGCCGAGAGGATGACCTCGGCGGGCGCCATCCCCGCCGCCTGCATCGCCTCGAGCTCGGCGTAGATCGAGGGACCGTGGAGGGTGCCCGGGTTTCCCGCGTCCGTTCCCATCGCGATCGGAATTCCCGCCGCGTGAACGCGTCGCAGATTCTCCACCTTCCGTTCGTAAGCCGCTTCGAGCTGAACGCGGTACGCGTCAAGATCTAGATCGAAAGCTCGAACGCTCGAGTGGTCGATGAGCTCGGGGCTGTGGGTGATCCGTTGCCAGGTTCGTTCGTCCACGCAGCGGTTGGGATCGTCGATGGCAGGCGGTTCGGCGCCCTTGATGGCTTCGTACATGCGGCGATAACCGTCGCTCGTCAGCAGCGTCGGCGTGTAGATCGTCCCGTTCTCCTTGGCGAGCGAGATGAACGCGTCGTCCACCGGCTGGTCGTCCACCCCATGCACGAGTCGCCGGGTCCCTGCTCTGAGCGCGACCTTCGCTTCCCGAAGCGTCGTGGCGTGAACGATGAGAGGTAGTCCCCGGGCGGAGGCCTCTTCTGCTACGGCAGCGACACGCGCATCGATTGCCTCTTCCTGCCCCTCGGGCACTCGCAAGAACCAGATTTTGACGGCATCGGCACCGAACGCCGCGAGAAAGCGCACCGCCGCGCGTCCCGCTTCTTCATCGGAGAGCATCACGTACTGCTGGGCAGCCGGCAGGTTCAGAGATGCCGGCGGAGCATGCGTGATCCTCGGGCCGGCGGCGGCGATGTGGGGCGCCGCGGGATCATGCTCGGCGGCCGAACGGAGATCGAGGGACCAGGGGTAGCCTCCGGTATCGAAGACCGCCGTGACGCCGGAACAGAGATAGGACCGGTAATAGCGCTCGGGCTCCGTCTTCAGTCGCGCCATGACCTCTTCGTAAGGAAACAGGTCTTTTAGATCCAGGCTGCTCGGCCTTCCGTCGAACCAGCCCGTTT
>DASPGQ010000328.1 GCA_035620555.1 Vicinamibacteria bacterium | reverse complement strand
AATGTCGTCTACTTTTCGGCGGCAAGCTCCTGGGAGATAGCGATCAAGAGCTCGATGGGAAAATTGAAGCTTCCCGAATCGCCCGAGCTCTACGTGCCCGGCGCCTGGCGTCTTAAGGAATGAGGGGAATGCCCGTCGAGCACGTTCCTGCACTTCGCGTGGCGTCCCTCACCAACCACCATCGGGATCCGTTCGATCGGCTACTGGTTGCACAGGCGCAATCGGAGAGCCTGGCGGTTCTGACGGTGGACCCCCTGATCGCCGCCTACGACGTCAAGACCGTGTGGGCTGGGCAAGGACCACGACCCTGGTGACGTATTGATCGGGCGCGCTGGTTGCGTCCGCCACTCGAGGGACATCGACGTCCGCCGAACGCGCGGTGAAGCGTAGAGGTGATTGGTCGCCGACTATGTGGAGCCTCTCGAGCTAGCCGGTGATGAGAATTTTATCGGGCTTGATTCAGTGATGAATAACAGTTATGATGTTCATATGCGTACGACCATCTCTCTGGACGATCGACTCGCCGAGCAGGTTCGTCGTCGCGCGGCAAAAGAAGGCATGAGCGTCAGCGCGTTCATCGCCAGGACGCTCGACGATGCGCTGAAACGGCAGACGGCACGCGAGGTGCCCCCGTTTCGACTGGTCACCGTCAAGGGCGAAGGAGTTCGCCCGGGCATCGATCTCGACCGCCCCCGAAGTCTGGAAGTCCACGAGGATGAAACGCTCTTCTCCCCGCGAGTACCGAGGCCCTGATGCTCCTTCCGGACGTCAACGTGCTGATTTATTCCCACCGTGAGGACTCGACGGCGGACCACCCCCTCTTTGCGGATTGGCTGAAGGACCTCGCAACGAAACAGGAGCCGTTCGCTCTTTCGGTGCTGGTGCTCGTCGGGTTCGCGAGAATCGTGACGAACCCGCGCATCTTCAAACCTGCTTCGACTCTCGACCAGGCGTTCGCTTTTACCGCGGAGCTCATTCAGCGCCCCACGGCGCGGGTCGTGGCTCCCGGCACGGCGCATCTCGCAATTTTTGAGGAGCTCTGCCGAGAGTCGAAGGCCGCCGGCAAGCTCGTTGCCGACGCACAACACGCCGCAGTGGCGATCGAGCATGGTTGCACACTGGTCACGACGGACTCCGACTTCGACCGCTTTTCCCGGCTCCGTTGGCAGCACCCTCTCCGCCCGACGTCGCGGCCTGGTTCTTCAGCTTCCGAGTAAAGCCGAAGCGATCGAAAACCTTCTGCTCGGTCTTTGAGCTTCGAAGACCATGGACTCGAGGCCGGCACGAAGCTAGGCCCTGCGAAATCCTCTCGCCCCTTTGGGGTCGGTGAGATGCCTCTCCCGTTGCGACCACTCGGTTCGCCTCGCCCTAGTAGCCGAAACTTGCTAGGATAAACGCATAGGCGCTTAAGTGTATAGGAGTGGAACGATGACCCGCTGGAACTTATCAATCCCCGATGAGACGGACCGAGCGGTGCGTAGCTACTTGGCCCGCAAGGGGCTGAAGAAGGGGGACCTGTCGGATTTCGTGAACGATGCGGTGCGCCGAGAGGTGTTCGATCGTGTCGTGCGAGATATCAAAGAGCGCAACGCGGAGGCCAATCCCGACGAACTCATGAAGCTGATCGATGAGGCGGTAGAGTGGGCCCGTGCGGATTCTGCTTGATACCAACGTTTTGGTCGCAGCACTCATCACCAAGAACACTCCTCCCGATTTGCTCTATCAGGCATGGCGGCGGGGCGAGTTCGAGCTTGTAACCTCAGACGCGCAGCTCGACGAGCTCCGGCGCGTGCTCAACTACCAGAAACTACGACGGTTTGTGAGCCGCGAGGAAGCGAAGCTGCTCCTCGAGACGATTGACGCGAGGGCACGGATCGTGGAGGACTTGCCGGAAGTGGCCCTCTCGAGGGACCCCCATGACAATATGATCCTGGCGACCGCGATCAAGGCCGGAGCGTCCTTGGCCGTGTCCGGTGACAAGGAAGGGATGCTTGCTCTGGAGCAAGTTCAAGGCATCCCGATCGTAACACCGCGTGCCGCGCTTGCCCGTCTGTCCAAGAAAAGCGGGGGTGATTAGCAGTCGCCCCTTTGGATTGAATGCCGCTCTTGACTTTTCAGCCTGTGCACGGATATTTTCGCGCCTGACTCATGGCACTTGCTTCCGGCGTCAAGTTGGGTCCCTACGAAATCCTCTCTCCCCCCGTTTTCCGCCGCCGCCACCTCGCGCCCCTAAGAAATCGCGAGTCCCTCGAGCTTTTGTCACCTCTCCTACGTCTCGGCCAGGGTTAGAAATCCCTATCCGTCTCCATTCGCGGAGGTGCGCTACAATCAAGGACAGACGAGGAGACGAACTATCTTGAAACCCATACAAGTGGAGCTTCCAGATAGCTTTGCCGAGGAGCTGGAACGGCTGGTGAAGGCCGGGTGGTTTCGCGATGAGGAAGAAGCCGTGCGTCTAGCACTCCTGGAGTTCCTCCGTCGCAATCGGGTGGCGCTTTTGGAGCGTTTTCAGCGCGAGGACATTGAGTGGGCTCTTAGTAGCAAGAAAGCATCGAGTTCGTGAGACTCGTCGTTACCGACACGGGTCCGCTGAGCACCGATGAACGACTCGTTTCCGCCGTCAGCCGACGAAGCCCTATAATGCGCCGGTGCTCCGGAAGCTGAGAAACCGAGCCATCCGCGTGAGGCGGGGGTGGCAGACGCGAAGGTTCGTCGAGCAGGGAGACGGGATTGCCGATCCCTTGCCACA
>DASPGQ010000327.1 GCA_035620555.1 Vicinamibacteria bacterium | reverse complement strand
AGCTGTCGGGCGACCTCGCGAGGTTCAAGAGCTCCGATATCCTGCAGTTGCTCGAAGCGAATCAAGCGACCGGCGTGCTCCGCATCGACGGGGACCGCGCGGGCGAGATTCATCTTCTCGATGGCCACATCTGCGGTTCGTTTTCCGACGAGCTGACCGGAGAGGAGGCAGCCTACCGCCTCATTCCGGTGCGGAACGGTCGGTTCCATTTCGTGCGCGCCGATATTCGAAGCAACGTGCAGGCGATCCGCTCCACGACCGAGTTCATGATGGAAGCATTTCGTCGGCACGACGAGAAGGCGAATCAGCCCGCGTCCTGATCGAATGAGCGGTCGACGCCTCAGAACAAACTCACTTTGATACGCAGGTATTTTTTCGGATCCTGGCGGATGTCAGCCAAAAGCCCCCTCAACTCGACAGCCGTTGCGTTCAAGTTCTCGTAGAGAGCGCGATCGTGGAGTAGCTGGCCCGCGGTGCCGTCACCTCGTTCGAGACGGGCGGATATGGAATCAAAGTTGCCGGAAAGCGAGTCGAGCCTGTCGTAGAGGGCCCGGTCGCGTACCAGAGCCCCGAGCGTCCCTTCACCCTGATCGACCCGGCGGGTTACACTCTCGAGGTTGGCGGTTGCCTGTTTGACCGAGAGACCCATGGACTCGTCGTGCACCAGCCGGCCGAGGGCGCCATCGCCGGTCTCGATACTCGTGACCAGACTCTTCATGTTCTCGGTGAGCTCGTTGAGGTTGTCGTAGATCGCGGGGTCGTGGATCATCTTGCCGAAGGTTCCCTCCATGCGATCGAGGGCGACGAATACGTCCTCGGCCTTTCCGATGAGCTCGAGTAGCTTCTGATACAGCTCTTCCCTCTTCAAGAGCGCGCCTAGTGTCCCCTCGCCCGACTGGAGATCCCGGGCGAGGTCACGGACGTCCCTCATCGTCGTCGAAGCGTCGGAGATGATGCCCTTGATCGGATCGCCCTCCGCCTCGCCGGGCACCGTGCCCTGATCCTCGATGGGCACGCCGCCGGGCTGCCCCGGGTCGATGTCGAGCAGCTTCTCCCCGAGCACCCCGAGGCTCCCCACCGTCACGAGGGAGTTGGTCGTGACGCGCTCCTGCACTTCGGTACGAAGGTTGAGCGTAACCCGCACGGGCGCAGGGGCGTCCGGACCGGCGAACTCGACGTGACGCACCGAACCCACCTCCACCCCCGAAAGGTGGATCGGAGCACCGGCTTTCAGACCGTTGACGTCACGCAGATAGCTGTAAACCGTATACTGCCCTCCAAGAAATGGAAGCCCCCCCTCCCGGGTCACGTAGATCGTCGTCGCCATGGCCACGATGAGGGCGATGGCCACGACGATGCCCACCCGAAGTTCTGCATAACTAACGCCTTTTCTACCTGCCATGAAGCCTACCTCCCATAAGCTTGGACGTGCCCATTCATGAATTGCCGGACGTAAGGCTCGTCGGTCGTGAACAGCTCGCGCTGGAGCCCGCGGAAGACGATCCTGCCGCGATTCAAGACGAGAAACTCAGTGCCTTCCAGTTTTTCGATGTCGGTTACTCGGCCGAATTCGACGTCGCCGTTCTTGGTTATGGCGTAGCTCTGGGCGACCTGAAACGCATCGCGGAGCTGGTGGGTCACCAGGACTGAGGTGACGCCTCCGAGATCGCGCAACTTCACGATCAGGTCGCAAATCGTGGATCCGGTAATCGGGTCGAGTCCCGTGGTCGGCTCGTCGTAGAGGATCAACTCGGGCCCGTGGGCCATTGCCCGGGCCACGGCGACGCGACGTCTCTGGCCACCCGACAACTCCGACGGCATTCGATCGTAAAATTCGCCCAGCTCCACGACGGCGAGCATGCGTTGCACGCGCCGCTCGAACTCCTCCTCACTCAACTCCTCGTGCTCCCGAAGTCGGAAGCCGACGTTCTCGGCGACGGTGAGAGAGTCGAAGAGCGCGCCTTCCTGGAAAACCATCCCGATATCGGCGCGTACGTCCATCAGCTCCGACTCACGCATTCGGCTTATGTCCACGCCTTCGACCTCGACCACTCCCGAGTGGGGCTTGATCAGGCCGAGGACGAGCTTGAGGATCGTGGATTTGCCCGAGCCGCTTCCGCCGAGAATGATGAGAGTCCGCCCCTGTTCCACTTCGAAGGTCACGTCGGCGAGTGCCAGGTCGTCGGTCCCCGGATAGGCGTAATCGACGTTACGGAACGCAATCACTGTCGCGGGCATGATTCAGGGGTAAACGAATTTGAGGATGAGCAGATTCAGGAAGTAGTCGCTCGCCAGAATGAGGACGGATGCGACGACCACCGATTGGGTGGTCGACTCTCCGACGCCTCTCGTTCCTCCGGTGGTGGTCAGGCCCTGGTAGCAGCCCACGGTGACGATGATGTATCCGAACACGAACGGTTTGGCGAGCCCCATGAACAGGTCGTGAAGGCGAATGGCGTCGAGCGCCGAATGCCAGTAGAGGCTCGTCGCCAGTCGAAGGGTGAGCGTCGAGACCAAATAGCCGCCGACCATCCCCACGGCGTTGGAGAGAACCGTAAGGGTGGGAACCATCACCACGCCCGCGATCATGCGGGGGACGACGAGCTTTCGGATGGGATCGGTTCCCAGTGAGCGAAGCGCGTCGATCTGCTGGGTCACGACCATGGAGCCGAGCTCCGCCGCCATACCCGACCCCACTCGACCGGTAACCATGAGGGCGGTCAGCACCGGACCGAGCTCCCGGATCATCGAGAGGGACACCATACGTCCGACGTAGGGGCGGGCGCCGAAGGCATCGAGCGTGGCCGAGCTCTGCACCGTCAAGACCATTCCGGTGAACAGACCCGTGAGGCAAACGATGGTGATCGAGCCCACGCCGATCGAGTCCATCTGGTCGAGGGTATCGCGCCAGTAGTGTCGACCCGAGAACAGGTTCACCAGCGCTCGGTAGGCCAGCTTCGAGTACTCTTGAATCGCGAGAATCCAATGTTTGACCGCTTCGGAAAGTGCGTTGAATACCACCGATCAAGCCTCGAACAGCTCGAGCTGCCTCAGGTCGCGTATGCGGTCGCGAAACTCGGCGGCTTTTTCGAACTCCAGCTCCTTGGAAGCCTTCTTCATCGAACGGGTCAATCTCTCGATCTCTCGTCGAATCTCCTCGGGACTCCCGAACAGGAGCCCTTCCTCCGCCACCTTCAACCTGCCGGGTGTCGTTTCCGCCTCCTGCTCGGCACCCATTCGCCCACGGATCGACTTGACGATGGTCTCGGGTGTGATTCCATGGTTCTGGTTGTACTCCTGTTGGACGCGGCGCCTTCGTCTCGTTTCGGTGACGGCCTTTCTCATGGAATCCGTCTCGTTGTCGGCATAGAGAACGGCCTTGCCGCGCACGTTTCGGGCCGCGCGGCCAATCGTCTGAATGAGCGAGCCCGCCGACCGCAGGTAGCCCTCTTTGTCGGCGTCGAGAATGGCCACGAGCGACACTTCGGGAAGATCCAATCCCTCGCGCAACAGATTGATTCCGATCAGCACGTCGAACTCGCCCAGCCGGAGATCTCTCAAGATCTGCATCCTCTCCAGCGTATCGATGTCGGAATGAAGATAGCGGCACTTGACTCCGAGCTCGGTGTAATATTCGGTCAGATCCTCCGCCATCCGTTTGGTGAGCGTCGTGACCAGGACGCGCTCGTTCCTCTCGACGCGATCACGGATCTCGTGGAGAAGATCGTCGACCTGTCCCGCAACCGGGCGCACGTCGACTTCCGGATCCGTCAGTCCGGTGGGACGGATGATTTGCTCCACCACCACGCCCCGGATCTTGTCGAGCTCGTAGGGTCCCGGGGTCGCCGAGACGTAGATTGTCTGGTCGACTCGCTTTTCGAACTCCTCGAAGTTCAACGGGCGGTTGTCGAGGGCCGAGGGCATGCGGAATCCGTACTCAACCAGGGTCTCCTTCCTCGAGCGGTCTCCGTGATACATCCCGCGGATCTGAGGAATGGTCTGGTGCGATTCGTCGATCACCACGACGACGTCATTGGGAAGGTAGTCCATGAGCGTCGGAGGCGGCTCCCCGGGCGAACGGCCGGTGAAATGGCGCGAGTAGTTCTCGATGCCATGGCAATACCCAACTTCTTGCAGCATCTCGAGGTCGAACAGGGTCCGTTGTTGAAGTCGCTGTGCTTCGAGAAGTTTTCCTTGCGATACGAGCTTTCGGTGGAACCAGTCGAGCTCCTCGCGAATCGATTCGATGGCTCGCACCGTACGTTCACGCGACGACACGTAATGCGTCTTGGGAAAGATCGTCACCCGGGTCATCGGCCGGATCGTCCTGCCGGTCAGGGTGTCGAACTGAGCGATCTCCTCCACCTCGTCACCGTATAGCGACAGGCGCACCCCGAGATCGTCGTAGCCGGGGACGATCTCGATCACGTCCCCTCTCACCCTAAAACTTCCGCGCCTCAGCTCGAAATCGTTGCGCTCGTACTGAATCTCCACGAGCTTGCGCAATATCGCGGCCCGATCGACCTCGTCTCCCTTGTCCAGGTGAAGGAGCATCCCGTAGTAGGCTTCCGGTGAACCAAGCCCGTAGATACAGGAAACGCTGGCTACAATGAGCACGTCTTCTCGCTCGAAGAGCGACCTCGTTGCCGACAGCCGCATCCGATCGATCTCGTCGTTTATGGTCGCCTCTTTCTCGATGTAGGTGTCGCTCGCCGGGACATAAGCTTCCGGCTGGTAGTAGTCGTAATAGCTGACGAAGAACTCCACCGCGTTGTCGGGAAAGAACTCCCGGAACTCCTGGTAGAGCTGGGCCGCGAGCGTCTTGTTGTGGGCGATGACGAGGGTTGGCCGGTTGACGGCCTCGACCACTTTCGCGATGGTGAAGGTCTTACCCGATCCGGTGACTCCCAGCAGCACTTGATCCCGGTCGCCCCGGATGAGGCCGGCGGTCAGTTCCTCGATTGCG